>CAZJYH010000121.1:0-10394 GCA_964549365.1 uncultured Alphaproteobacteria bacterium | reverse complement strand
GCCGTCTCCGCAGCCGACTGGAGCACCGACGGAAAACATCTGGTGACCTCGAGCACCGACGGAACCGTGAAGATCTGGGACGTCCGCTCTATTCTCAGCAGCGTTCCTGCGGCTTCGGCGATGGCCGAGCCGTTGCACGCGCGGTACGACCCGGCCGCAAGCAGACTGCACCTCTGGTGGAACGCCCGCCGATCGGAACGCGTCCGGGTTGAGTTCATCGATATGCGCGGCAACGTCGCGACGGCGATCGAACGGGAGGTGGCGCAGGGAGCGGCTCAGGCCGATCTCGATCTATCGAACGTGCCGAGCGGCACCTACCTCGCCGTCGTCAGAGGGTCCGGTCAGAGCCGGCAGCAAGGGATCGTGCAGATCGCTCGTTGATCGCCGCGAGAAGTTCGCGCTGCGGCATTGCACGAAGTACATGACGACGGCGAAGAGACCGAGCAAGGGCCGGTGAAGACGTTTCACCGGCCCTTGCTCCGCGATCGAATCCCCTCCGTATCTTGGGGCCGCGTGCGACGACCCGCGCGAACTGCCGGCGCACTCTCCGCACTCCAACGATGCAGATCTCCGGTTCCATCGCGCGTACGGCCCTCGTCATCGTCACGCTCTGCGTGTAGGGTGCCGTTGCGCCGAATCCGTTCGCCGGCGGCGGCACGTTCGCTCCGCTGTGTGCGGGCTTCTCCGTGGAACTCCCGTTCGACTGCCGACTTCGGCATTCGAACGCCCGAGTACAGGAGGACGGCTCCGTTGTATGGTCCTGCGAGTTCATCGCCCCCCCGACGACATCGTGACGGTGAGCGGGACGACGTGCGGACCCGCGAAGGATGGGGCGCATGGGGCGAGCGAGTTCCTCTACCTCGACTGGACCGAGAACGTATTGACCGTTGTGCGGAAGGAGATGATCGCGACCGGTGGGCGATCGGCGTTGCGCGTATACCTGGCCGGCAAGGTCGGCGGCAGGAACGTGGTCGGCACGGGCCTGTTCGTGGACGGACCTCGGGGATCAAGTTGCCTCGATTGCCGCAGGATCGCCGAGGGCGCCACGCCGCAGGATATGGAGACGGGCCCGCCGGCGGACTTCATCGGATCGCTTCGGTACATCGACGCATCGGCCGAACCATGTCCGCATGGTGCTCGCTCCTCCTTCGAAACACGGCCGCACCGCAATTCCGACGATTGATCGTCAGGTCGGAGACTGCCGATCCGACGCATCGACCAAACTGTTCCTCCTCATCCATCGTATCGACATGAGCATCGACCCAGAGCAGTTCATTCAGGCAAGCATGGCGGGACTCTACGAGCTGACCGCGGCGCACGACGGGGCATGGGGCCTCGGCCACATCGCGCAGTGGAACGCCGACCTCGAGTCCGGACAACTCATCTTCATCCTCGACAACGGCACCACGGCCTCCGCGTCGATGCAGATCGTCGGCACCTACGACACGGAGAACGGGACGTTCCTCTGGGCGTGGGACAATCCGTCGTTGCCGGACCACCTGAAGAGCGCATCCGAGCTGGCGCGCAAATGGGGGGAGGAGAACGAGCAGCCGTTCTATTCGTCGCCGGGGATCAAGTGCCCCGAGGAACAGGCGTGGGAATTCGCCGCGGTCACCACCCGGCTGGCGGGCGCCAACGGAGCCTATCGCGGGCCGTCGGGGGCCACGCACATCTTCATGACGTTCGGCGAGATCACGCTCTCGAAGCCGACGGCGTAATGAGAGCAAGATGCATGAAGGGCGCACCCCGCAACCGGGAGGCGCCCTTCGCATATCCACGCACGCGAGCGATCGGGCATGCCGGACTACCGGACGATGTGCACCGGAACGGAATGCACGTCCTCACCGACGGCCAACCGCAGGAAGTAGAGGCCCGCGGGCAGCCCGACGGCGTCGAAGCGAACGGAGACACGCACGGCGCCTTCATCGTGCGTGGGGAGCTGCCCGGAGAAATCGGCAACCGGTCGGCCGAGCGCGTCGCGCAGCTCGAGACCACATCCCTTCCCACCGCAACCCGACGGGACATCCAGCAGGATCTCGGCCACGCCGGAGACCGGATTCGGTTGCACGGAACACGATGCGCGCGCCACATCCCGCACGCGCACACCGTCGCGGCCGCCGCCGTCGACACCCGACGCCCACTCCTCACGATACAGCAACATCTGACCGGCCGTGCCCACGGTGACCGCCCGGCCGGGTGAAAGCATTGCGGCGGAGGATGCGTCGAAGTACCGAACGTCCTGCTGACGGAACGGCTGGCTCTCCCACGTGGCGCCACCGTCGCGGGTGCGCAGCGCGGCATCACCCCATCCCGTCACGATCGCATTCTCCCGGTCGGCCACGGCGACGCACATCAGACCGAACGGGATGTCGTCGCGCTCGGCGTCGATCAACGGCAGCCACGAGCCGCCGCCGTCCGTCGTTTTCAGAAGCACGCAGTTGTTGCGATCCCCCGTGTTGACATCCGTCCTTCTCCTGCCGGCGATGAAACCGGTCACCGAATCAACGGCCGCCAGCCCGGCTCTCTGCTGGACGGCATAGACCGTCATCCCGAGCGTGTCGTACGCCCATGTGGCGCCCGCATCCTCCGTCCTGTACACGGCGATGCCGGAGGCGAGCACAACCGTGCGATCGGCGCTGAACCGGCAGACGGCGCCATTGGCTCCCGTGAGCCCCTTCACTTTCCATGTTGCACCGCCGTCGGCCGTCAGGTACACCGTCCCCATGTCCGTGAGAACCGCGCCGTGACCGCGATCACTGAACGAGACGTCGAGGAATCGCACGGAACGCGCAACGCCGTCGATGGTCGTACGAGTCCACGTCGCGCCGGCATCCGACGTTCTCAACACCGTGGCGCTGTCTCCGACAACGATCGCGTTCAGCGAATCGAACGAATGCGCCGCACGACACAGGCGCAGGTCATTGTGATCGCTGATGGAGACGAGCGGAACGGCCTGCTCGCGCCACGTCTCACCGGCGTCGGTGGTACGTTCGATGAAGGCGCTCAGCCGGTTCCCCAGCCAGACGGCGCCGACCGCGATACAGTTCCCATCACCCGAACACGACACGTCGGTGTATGCGCGCACGTTCAGCACGCCGACGACATCGGCCACGTCGCGACCGGTCGGGGAGACGCGATAGATCCGCATCGTGCCGCCGGCCCCGACTCCCAGGCCGCTGCGCGGCGCGGAGTACTCGACGGCATTGATCAGGATTCCGGAGGTGGCGATCACGCCGGAGGGCGACTTTGCGATGGTCCAGGTAACCCCATCGTCCGATGACCGCCATGCGGCAAATCCCCCCAACGAGTCGGGCCCCATGCGCGCAAGCATCAGCCCCGTGGTGTCGTCGAAGAAGCGCAACAGCCCGACCTGATAGAAGCCCGCCAACGTGTCGACCTGCCAGCTCGCGCCTTGATCCACCGAACGGAAGTATCGGCCGCTGTCCCCAACGGCATGCCAGGCTGTCGGCGTGAACGCAGCCCGCACAAGATTGACGGAGGCCGGCACCTTCCACGACTGCCAGTCGATGCCGCGATCAACCGAGCGCAGGAACGTTCCCCGATCGCCAGCGGCGAAGGCGAGATCACCCTCGGTCAACACGACATGATTCAGGCCCCGCGTGGTTGTGCTCGGGGCGGTGCGCCACGTCCGCGCCGAATCGGTCGACCGCAGCACCACGCCGTTTTCGCCGACGGCAATGCAGAGTCCGTCGGCGCGCACGGCAACCGACCGCAGATCGGCCGAGGCTCCGGATTGCACCAACGCCCACGACTCCCCGCCGTCTGCGGTACGCACCAGGGTACCACCGTCACCGACGGCCACACCGACATCACGATCCAGAAACGCAACCGCGCGCAGGGAGGTATCGATGCCGACACCGAAGTATCGCCACGTGCCGCCGCCGTCGCGTGAGAGATGAACAACGCCGTGCGCTCCCACGGCATCGATGGTCGAGTCGGACGGGCGCGCCACAGCGTACAGGTCGCAGCCGGCATGGAAGCGATTGACCAGCCTCCATCCGCTCTGGGCGGAGACCTCCACCATCGCACATGACAACATCACAAGGATAATCGGTACGAAGTATCGAATCTTCATCGGAATAATACTGCGTTGTCGTGGGGCGTCCCAGCCCGCAAGCGGCGGTCACGACGAGAGCGACGACGCACTCGCGCAACGATCGGTCGGCGCGGGGAACGCGGGGATACGGTTGCACGTCAACCCACGACTCGACGAATTGTTAGCGGACGCCCGATGATGACGATGGTGGTGAGGTCATTGCGCATGCGACGGATTCTGCCGCACGTTGTACGAGAACGAACCCCATGGCGGGAACGGCACGATGCCGTCCCCGCCGGTCGCAGGATATGGTTCGATCAGCAGACGCAGGTAGGATCGGCCGGCTCGAACTTGATCACCGGACATCCGAAGATGTCGAAGGCAAGAAACGCCTTGACGCAACAGCCGGGCCCCACGCAGACGCACGGTACCATGTTGCCGTTGCTCGGATCGTTCACCAGCACGAAGTTGCCGTTGCAGTCGACGATATAGCATCCGAAGAGGCCGTTGCATGCGATCGGCGTCAGGCCGCCGGGCTGCCCCACACCGTAGCACTGGAATCCGGTCGGCTGCTTGATGCAGACTTTGAACTGGCAAGGGATGGTCGGATCGACCTTGAGGTACAGGCTGTCGCAGGTGCAGTCGGTCTGCGCCGTGGCCGTTGCGGGATGTACCAGGGCCGATATTGCGATGAGGCTCAATGCCAACACCAGGGTGCGGACATGGTTGATGCGATTCTTCATCGATGTACTCCGTGTAATGAGTGGGTATGAATACACTCCCCGTCACGCCCACCCGACACGTCGCACGCGAACACATGCCGATCCGCCGACGCAACGTGCGCGCTGGATCACCAAGGGGTCGGGTATCGTTGATCGGGGTGTGCCGTAAATTGCATCGCGGCACGCCGGCCGCGGGAGTACATGATTGTGTATCCCGGCTTCTCATCCACACCTGACTGCAACGGTAAACGGACGGATTACATGCGCACATCGCTCCCGATTCTTGTGCAGGAGGTACGCAACTGCCGCATATGCGCGGCGGACCTTCCGCACGGCCCGCGCCCGGTGCTGCAGATCGATGAGCGCGCGCGCATCCTGATCGCGAGCCAGGCGCCGGGGCGCCGCGTGCACGCCAACGGCGTCCCGTTCGACGACGTCAGCGGCGATCGACTGCGCGCGTGGATGGGGATCGACCGCCCGACGTTCTACGACCTCGCGCGTGTGGCGATCCTCCCGATGGGCTTCTGCTATCCGGGCACCGGCCGCTCCGGCGACCTTCCGCCCCGAATCGAGTGCGCCCCGGCCTGGCGCGAGCGATTGCTGGCATGCCTGCCGAACCTCCGGCTCACGATCGCCGTGGGACGCTTCGCGCAGGCCTGGCACCTGCCTGACGCGCCCGCCACGTTGACCGAAACCGTGCGCGCGTGGGAACGCCATTGGCCGAACGTGCTTCCAATCCCGCATCCCAGCCCGCGCAACCAGTACTGGCTGAAACACAATCCGTGGTTCGAAACGGATGTGCTCCCGGTGCTGCGCGGTCGTGTGGCGGAGTTGCTGAGCTGACGGTACGACGCGCCGGCCCCGTCTCGAGCACGCGCCGCGCCCCTTTGCCCCCCGCCCTGTGCGGGTCCATGAATACCAGAAACCGCATATGACACATCGCGCGCTCACCCTCCTGGTGCTCCTCTTCGGCGCACAGACGCTCACCGCACAGACGTTCGCCCCCGACGACCACTGGTACAACAACCCGCTCGGGTTCGATCCGGTGGAGTTGCACGCGCGCAACGGGTTCCTGATCCCGGCGCTGGCGGTCGGCATCGGCCTGCTGCTGACCGATCGCGACAGTGTCCACACCGGAGCACGGAGCTTCCATGTCGAGAACGGCCTCTCCTTCGGCTACAAGTATCCCTACGCCACGCTCTACGAGCAGAACGTCGGGGTGCAGTTCCAACTGCGAAAGTGGATGTCCGTGGGCGTTGATATGGGGGTGTACGTGCCGCGCGATCAATTCAACAACACCTTCGGCATTGCGGTGCGGCCGTTCGCCCGCTTCTTCGGAGTGAACCAGCCGGGCTGGCGCATCTTCTTCGAAGCCGGCGGCGGGCTGGTCTGGTTCGCCGACGAATTCCCGAAGCCGACCGATCGCGACGAGCGCCGCGGCACGCACCTCAACGGCACGACGCGCTACGGCCTCGGCGGCGAGATCAACCTGAGCCCCACCGTGGCGCTCCTGTTCGGGGCGCGTCACGTCCACGTCTCCAACGGGAACACCTCCGGGGTCGATCGCAACCCGTCGCACGACAGCAACGGCTTTCTTCTCGGCGCGTCGTACGCTCCGGGCCGGTGATCCCAAGCGCTCGCCGTATCACCCCCATCACTTCCCCCGCCCGTCGACACACCGAACGTTGTCGCGGAGTCGACTCCGCGACCGGCACGGCATGGACACCACCGCGCACGCACGGCACCACGGCATAGAGTAGAAATAGAGTAGCACTCCGCGGCGCGTCTCCGCTGATCTTGAACGCACCCCCACCTCGGGGCCTCTCCCGCCGCGCTGCACGAAGCGTGCCTGAACGGCATGCCCGAGCGCGCGGGCGACGCATGAGGCACGGGCATGGAAGAATCATGCCCCCGTTCATACATCGATATCATCAACGTCACAATTGGAGGATCACATGCCCGCACGCAATCGACGCCGCTTCGCCGACGCACTGCTCAACAGCCAGGCCGGCGACCACGCCCAGGCTCTTCCGCTGGCGGCAACGTTCGCCCACGCCAACGAATATTCGGTCGTCAACGACGACGTCACGTTCACGTTCTACAAGACCACGAACACGACGTTCGGCCCGATCTACGGACCCGGCGGCAACGTCTGGTTCGCCGCCGGCGGATCGGTGGGCAGCTTCAACGTGGCCGACAAGACCATCACGCAATGCCCGCAGACCTCCGGACTGGCGCAGGAGATCGTTGCCGATGGGGAGGGGAACGTCTGGTTCGGCGTCAGTTGGGGGCCCAACGTAATCGGCAGCAGCAACGGAAGCTGCAGCGTCCAGACCCATGCGACGGCCGGCTGGACGAACGATCTTGCGCTCGGATCCGACGGCAACATCTACTTCAGCGACAGAGGGCAGAAGATCGGGCGCGCCACCCCGAGCGGCACCATCACGGAGTTCGCCACCACGTTCGGCACGAACGATCCGTACGTAGGCCCCGACGGCTCGATCTGGTTCGGCGAGAGCGGGCCGAAGGTGGGACGTCTGGCGATCGCCACCGGCCAGGTGACCGAGTGGACCGTGAAGGCGGCCGCGACCTCCGGCAGCCTCATCTACGGCCCCGACGGCTCGATCTGGTTCGGCACCGATCTGGTGATCGGCCGCATCACGCCGCAGGGCGATGTACAGCAGTTCGATATCGACAACGCCGGCGCCTTCAACCTGCTCGTCGGTCCCGACGGGAACATCTGGTTCGCCTGTCAGTTCTCCGCGCAGGTGGGGAAGGTGACGATGAGCGGCGAGGTGTCGCTGTACAACATCAACGACAACCCGATGGGCATGGTCTTCGGGGTCGACAACAAGCTGTACGTGGGCCAGCTGAGCTACTTCCTCGCGGTGGTGGACCTGCTCGGGAACGTGACCGAGGTGACGCTCACCGGCGCCGTGCCGTACGCTCCGTACCTGGGCCCCGACGGCAACGTCTGGTTCCCCGGCAACCCGTGGCTCAGCCCCGGCGTCTCCCCCTTCATCGGCCGCATCACTCCGGCCGGTGTGCTGACGGAGTTCCCGCAGAGCGCGTATCCGAACAGCTTCCTGAACAGCACGGACGGGAAGTCGATGTACATGGGGATGGGAACGTACCTGTTCGGCGTGGTCAACTTCTCGTGATGCGATGCCCGCCCGGCCGCCTTCGGTGCATGCGGCCGGGCGGGCCATCGAACACGGCCCGAGGCACGACGAGCGAGCCGATGAACGTGAGTATATTCGGCGGAACTTTTCACGGGCCGACGCACGATATGCTCACAGCGGACGACATTCTCCGACACTACGCAGCCACATTGGAATGGGGGGAATCCCTCGCACGGATCGATCCCGTGCTCTGGAATGCTCCACTGCATCCGGGGGGCTGGTCCGTCGGCGAATGCGTGGCGCATCTGACCGCGTGGGACGACTTCATGGTGTGCGAACGAATGCCGAGGATCCACGACGGCGCGCAACTGGAACGCGCGCCGGATTCGACCTCGTTCAACAACGACGCGGCCGATCACGCGCGGAGCGAGGCATCGCAACAACAGGTGGCCGCGGAGTTCCTGGCGGTGCGGACGGAGTTGATCGATCACATCCGCGCGCTCTTCGCCGAGCAGGGCGATCCAACGTTCACGGTCAACGGCAACACCATGACGCTCACTCGCTACCTTGCCGGACACATCGACCACGACATCCACCATCAAGGACAGATCGCGGGGGTGGTGGGCGCGACGAGCGACTGAGTGGAGAGGCGATATCGAGGAGCCTTGCAGCTTGATGTCCCTCAGATACAACATCATGGGCGGTAGTCGGCGCGTACACCTTCATCCTTCACCCCCTCTATGAACGCATCCACCGACGCGCCGATTCCGGATCGTGTGGAACCTCGCGTCGGCCAAGCCCGCCTTCTCTCCACTCGAAGTTCGACGTAACCGTTTGGGACCGTCAAAAGAAGGACAAGGGAAAGTGATCGGATCGCACATCCGCATTTGAACGTAGTCGTAGGGATCGCGACTGTCGCCACGCACGCCACATCCATCGGTAGCGGGCAGAGTTGTGCGTATCCAGAGACCGTGTGAGAGAAGTCGGCGGGGAAGACGTTGGAAGAAGAGGGAGAAAAGACGGCGTGGGAAGAGGACATTCGGAGCGATTGGGAGTGAGGAGGGAGAAACGGTGTCGCGGGTCTGAGGCGATGTGCCGCGATCGACCGTCCCGCTGCGCCGTCACGGCCGACGGATCAAGCCTCACCCGCTCCCCACTCCGCAGCCATCCCTCGGCACGCAAGCCGGCGTCCAGTTCACTGCCCCAGTTCGCGCCCAGCGGAGCAACCGTTCTCTCGGCGAATGCACTGCGAGCTTCAGCGTAGTTGCTGTAGGTCGGGTTCTCCACGCCCGCGGGCAATTTCTTCCGACGCAGGGCCCGACGCCGGGAGAAATCGCCCGCTTCCCCATCGCTATGTGCCGGCCGAGGCTCCGCACCTCAATTGATCTTGCCGAACGGCGGCGAGAAGAGCTTCGGGTACATCGAGTAGATCGAGAGGCATTTGGTGGAGGTCAGGATCATATGATCCAGCAGCGTAACCTTCAGATCGTAGCCGATCTTCGCGAGCTTCTGCGTCGTCTCCAGATCGTGCACCGACGGCTCGATCTCCTCCGACGGGTGGTTGTGCGCCACCACGATGCTGCCCGCTCCGAGCATCAGCGCGTTGCGGTACACCAGCGCCTCGTCGATATCGACCTTGTGCTGCGTTCCGGACGCCACCACCTTGAACCCCTTCAGGCTCCCCGCGAGGTCGAAGGTCAGCATCACCAGATGCTCCTGTCCCTCGTCCAGCCGGCCGAAGATCGCCCGCAGAATCTCGCAGACCGATTGCGTATCCTCCCCGAGCGACTCCAGCGTGATCGTCTTGCCGCTGATTTTGCTCCGATCGATCCGCAAATGAACCGTCCGGATGGACTTCCGGTAGATCGTCCCCGTCCCCGTAAACTCCACCACCGCCGCCAAAAGCCGGCGCTTCCGTTCGGGTCGTGACATCATTGCCTCCGATTGGTTGTTGGTTCTTCGGATAGCGGGAGGAATGGTGGAGAGAGAGCCCGAAGATACCGGACTGCTCCCGCACGGACAACCGTCGGACTCCTGCCTTCGGGAGCACGGTGGACGGTTATCGCACATGCAATATATGGACGGTTATCGACCATATGCAACAGCAAAATAAGCATGCTCCAGAAAACAATGTATCGGCAACCGTCCATTACGTTGATGGGCGGTCCCCGCCAATCTATTTTTGCCGTCGATGGACTGGACACCTGAGAACATCCGGCTCTTGCGCAAGCACCTGGGCGATACGCAACAACAGTTGGCCGAACGCATCGGCCTCCGGCGCAGGCATACCGTCATGGATTGGGAGGCCGGACGAGAGAATCCGAGCGGCGTCGCGAAGAAGATGCTGGACGTCATCGCCAACGACGCCGGCTTCACCGAGCGCGTGGCGGCCAGGCTGCAGGAGAAGCTGAGGCGGGAAGAGGGGGAGTAATCCTACGTTCTTCTCCCCCTCTTTTCCAAAGCATGTCCTGTCGCAGATCCCGATGTGTCGGG
>CAZJYH010000120.1:0-10410 GCA_964549365.1 uncultured Alphaproteobacteria bacterium | reverse complement strand
CGGCGTGGAGAAGGTGTTCATCATGTTCGGACAGGAGGGGGATGCGATCAACCGCATTCGCGCCGAGGCGAAGCGCGCGGGGGTGCCGTGCGTGACGGTGGATCGGCATCGCTTCGCCGAGATGGAGCGCACGGCCGGGTTGGGCGCCCGATCGCAGGGCGTGGTGGCCGCCATCAGCGCGGTGGAGTATGCGGATCTCGAGCTGCTGGTGGCGAACCTCTACGAACAGGGGCGCACGCCGATGGTAGCCGCGCTCGACGGCATCACCGATCCTCACAACGTCGGCGCGATCATCCGCTCGGCCGAGTGCGCCGGGCTCGACGGCGTGCTCATCGGCAAGCGCGACTCCAGCGGCATCACCGATGTGGTGATGAAGACCAGCGCCGGCGCCGCGCGGCATCTCCCGATCGCACGGGCCTCGAACATCGGGGACGTGTTGCTGGGGCTGCAGCAGGAAGGGCTCGCGCTCGTCGGCCTCGATGAGCGGGGCAGCATCCCGTACACCGCGTACGATTTCACCCGGCCGGTTGCGATCGTCGTGGGAAGCGAGGGTGAGGGGCTGAGCGCGCGGGTTCGAAAGATGTGCGACGCAACGATCGCGATACCGATGGCCGGGCGGATCGCCTCGCTGAACGCCTCGGTGGCTGCCGGCGTGGTCTTCTTCGAGGCGCGCCGCCGGCGTGATGCCGGGACGGCCGACCCCGTGTGATACGCACGGCAGTTATATGCTTGGCAGACCCGAGATTGTCATCCCCGCGTAAGCGGCGATCCGCACCGTCAACCTCATGGATTCCTGCTTTCGCGGGAATGACAGGCCGGGAGAGAGAGTCTCCAAAACCGCTGCCTCGGTGTCGCTGAGCTGTTAGAAATTCAGTCGCCATTCACCGCTTACACGATCGCCGACATGCGAACAACGCACCGACGCGGAGCGCTCGACGTGACCATGCGGTCACGTCCCGTGACATACCATCACGATCCTCGTGAACAATCCATAATACAATCCGTTTCAAGGCGGAAATCATGTTGGTGTAACCATTGGCACGTATGTTGGTATATGATCCAACTGTCGACGTGACCCTAGACTTGCGACTCTGCCCGGGTGGGACCTCAGCGACGGCGAATCACCCTATCGCCTCGAATCGGTACGACGGAGGACAAACGGGCGGAATGTCTTGGGATCGCGCATCCGTTCACTCCTTCTCACATGCCTTATGAAGAACATTCTTTTGACAGCCGCGGCGCTGTTCACGTTCCTCCTCGTCGCACCCGTTCACGCACAGCTCACCGGCCCGTCGGTGCTCAGTTTCATCGGCGACAGCTTCGCCCGTCAGAGCGGCTATTCCATTGTCAGCGGCACCAACACGGTGCTGGTGAAGGATGTTGAATCGGGGAGAACGCTCTTTGTTGTCAAGGATGTCAATCAGCAGACGATCACGTTGTCGAGCGTCGTGGCATCACTCCGCCAGTTGTCTCCGGAGAGCCGCGATCGAATGTTGAAGCAGATTTCGCAGTACAATTTCAGTTCGGCGGTCGGTACCCTCTGGTACGACAACGCAACCGGCGAGGTGACGATGGAGCATCATCTGAATCCGCGCCTCGTCTCGTCGGCAAACATCGTCAGCGTTGCCAATCGGTTCGGCGACGCGGTGCGCGCCGAGAAGACGGTTCTTGCGCAGTAACCTTCGCAAGCCCCCCGTCGGCGGTCGATGATGAAACAATCGGCGCGTCTTTACACCCCAGGGACGCGCCGATTGACATTTGCTCCCGCCTCGGAAATGGTGCCCGGTTTCACGCCGGCTCTCTTCCTCAACGCATCGGTATTCCTTCGATGTCCAATCGATCTCATACGGCAAAAGTGATGCGCAACTCCATCGGGGTTGACGTAGCGCAGGCGGCCACGCGGCTCGCCACGGAGATCTATTGCATCACGCGTGACGTGCCGCGCACCCGGGCCGGCGCCTGGTACGAGGGGGCACGCCGCTCATCCGATGCGCTTGCGACGGTGATTGCGCGCGTTCAGGGAACCCTGACCCACACGCAGTTCATTCACTGCATCGCCATGTCCGGCGTGCTGCTCGCCGAGCTCGAAGGCTATCTGATGCTCGCCGAGCAATCCGGACACCTGACGATCGACCAGTTGGACGGCATGATGCCGGTGATCGCCTTCATCAAGCGATTCTGTTCGGTCGGGCTGGGCGTCGATGAACCCCGGCGTGTGAAGCCGGAGCTGGTAAGCTGAATTCTCTTCGCGCGCACGTTGGCGCCTTCGTTCCCCACCACCTTTCCACGCATCGAAATACCTTGACGCAACGTTGATCCTTGGTGCTCCGCCGGCACGGGACTAAATTGATGTTCGCCTGCGCCATGGCGCTTCGTGGCGTTGTGTACCTCATTCGGTTCGGGCTCGTCGCTCTGTCGAGGAGCATCGTTACCACATTCGCGCGAGGATTGGAATGTTCGATTTCATCGTCAGCCATCCGTACGTCATCATCGTGCTGATCTTCTGGATCGTCTCCCAGCTTGCGGGGAAGAAGAAGGCGGCCGAGAAGAAGCAGGCGGCCGAGACACGGCGCGCGCATGTTGCGCAGGCGCGCGGATCGCGGCAGCCGGCCGGCACTACCGCGCCCGCCGCATCGTCCTCCAACGAGCGGCTCGCGACCGCGGAGCTTTCGTTGAAGCGCGTCATGGAGCAGGCCGATCGGCAGTTCTTTTCCTCCGCGCCTCCGGTGGAGTCCACGACGGTGCAACGTGTCTCCACGGATGCCCCGGCTTCGGCGGCGACCTCGAAGAGCAACACGGTGCTCGAGGCGTTGGGCCCGGGCGCGAAGGACGATCCCTTCGCCTTCCACAGCCTGTTGCACAAGGATGAGGACGCGGATGCGAATCGGACCGATTACGACATCAAGGGGATCGACTACGACACGCAGAGCCAGGCATTCGGATTCCGCGAGGCGATCAAGGAGACGACCGAACAGGCGTTCCATCTGTCGGGCTTTCAGGGATTCCAGTCCGCGCACGCGTTGTCGCAGGCCGAGCGTCGCGAGGTGATGAGCGATGCCGCCTATGCCGATAGGAACGAGGGGATGAACCTGGTCATGGGGCCCGACGAAATCCGTCGCGCGATCGTGATGCGGGAGATTCTCGACAAGCCGAAGGCGCTGCGCCGCTGAAGGCTTCGAACCGGGCCGGAGCGTTCGGCCCATCCAACCGATTTCAACCCTCGGCGGGCTGCTCGCGCCGGGCGCAATCCTCTCCTACTCTCACGTACTTCGCAACTCGCACCGATGGACGCCTACTCGTACGATGATGCCGTGGTGACGTCGCCGTATCGATCGGCCACGGCATTCGACTTCCGCACGCTCCTGGTGACCGTGGGGTTGGTGGCGATCGGGCTGATCTCCATTTACAGTGCGACGCACGATCCCAACGGCGGCGCCGATGCGGGGCCGTCGGCGACATTCGTCTCGCAGTTGATCTTCGCGATCGGCGGGCTCGTGGCGATGCTGGCGATTTCGTTCATGCCGGAGCGTTGGGTGCGGCTTGCCACCGTGCCGCTCTACGGCGCGGGGGGGCTGTTGCTCATCGCCGTGCTCCTGGTGGGGACGGTGCGATACGGACAGAAGAACTGGATCCTCCTCGGCCCGATCTCGATCCAGCCTTCGGAGCTGGCGAAGTTCGGCACGTTGATGTTCGCCGCGCTTTTCGTCAGCCGCGAGGGGAAGGATCTCGCCAACTGGCGCGACATCGCCACGTTGATGGGGATCGTGCTGGCACCGGTGCCGCTGATCATGATGGAGCCGGACTTCGGCTCGGCCACGGTCTACTTCGTGATGCTGCTCGGCATCGCGCTGTGGGCGGGGGCCGATCTGTTCCTGCTGTTCGCAATCGTTGCGCCGGCCGGTGTTGCCATCGCCGCGCTCTTCGGCGTGGTGCCGATGTACATCGCGCTCGGCGTGGTACTCCTCTGCATGCTCCTGTTCCGCCGTTCCATCATGGTCACCGCGCTCGGGTTCGGGCTTTCGGTGGTGATCGGCTTCTCCACCGGATTCATCTACGACCACCTTCAGGCGCATCAGAAGGCGCGCATCGACACGTTCCTCAACCCGAATCTCGATCCGAAGGGAGCGGGGTATCACGTCATCCAGTCGATGATGGCGGTCGGTTCCGGGGGGCTCAGCGGCAAGGGGTTCCTGCAGGGAACGCAGACCCAGCTGCGCTACATCCCGGAACAGTGGACGGACTTCATCTACTGTGTGCCGACCGAGGAGTTCGGATTCGTCGGCGGGATGATGGTGCTTGTGCTGCTCGGCGCGCTCGTCTGGCTGGCGGTCGACACGGCCAGTCATCTGCGGAACAAATTCGAATCGACGATCTGCTTCGGCATCGCCGCGATCTTCCTCTACCATACGGCCATCAACATCGGCATGGCGATCGGCCTCGTGCCGGTGATGGGCATCCCGCTCCCGTTCCTGTCGAAGGGGGGCTCATCGTTGCTGCTGAACATGTCGATGGTGGGCCTGCTCCTGAACTTCTACCGCTTCCGCACCGATCATCGGAGGGTGTGAGGGGACAGGTGTGAGGGGACAGGTGTGAGGAAAGAAGAGCGAGGAAGGAGAAAGGCGGAGGGACTGCCGGGGGAAGTCGGAAGGCAGAGTGCGGAAGGCAGAAGTTGATCGAAGGTGTGAGGAGAGAGGAAAGAGAAGGTCGGGAAGTCGGAATTTTGACACCCGTAGGCGTCCCGATGCATCGGGGCGTTCGGCGCCCATCTTCGCCCGCGACCCGTCACCGACGGCTTATTGAACGACACATGCACATGAAGCCCGGCGACGATCCCGCGTCGTGACGGTCTTCAACCATCGGGCGAGATCCATTCGAACATCGAGAACACGAGCCGATATCGGAACTGAATGCTGCTGACGATTGCGCGCATATGTGAGGCGATTCTCCCGCTGGCCTACAGCATGGCCTTCGGGCTGTACGCGTTCTCCTTCTTCCGACGCGAGGAGTCGCTCGGGCTGGTACGCCGGCAACGCCGGGCGTTGATCGGCGCGCTGGGCATCCACACGGTGCTGATCTACGCACAGACCGCGTATCATGGGCACTGCCTGGTCTACACCCCGTTCGAGATGCTGACGCTGATCTCGTTCACCGTCACCCTTACCTATCTCATCGTGGAGATCTCCACGCGCGAGCGCGGCACCGGGATGTTCTTCATGGGGCTGGCGCTCCTGTTGCAGACGATCTCGACGATGTTCTCGCCGCAGGTGGGCGAGGCCACGGCAAACCCGCTGCTGTTGAACGATGCCGTCGGGCTGCACATCAGCGCGGCGCTCGTGGGATATACCGCGTTCGCCATCTCGGCCGTCTACGGCACGCTCTACCTGATGCTCTACCATCAGATCCGCTCCAACCGGTTCGGGACATTCTACCGGCGCCTGCCGAGTCTGCAGCTGCTGGAGCGCATGAGCGAGAAGTCGGCGATCGTCGGCGTCCTGTTCCTTGCCGTCTCCATGATGATCGCCGTGCTGTATCTGCCCGCCGTGCTCCCGACCTTCTCCTACACCGATCCCAAGTTGATCGTGTCGTTGACGGTGTGGGCGATCTACGTCGCGGCACTCACGGCGAAGTATGTGGCGCGGGTCGACGGCCGAAAGGTGGTGATCGTCTCGCTCGTCGGGTTCTTCGGAACGATCGTCTCGATGACCCTCATCAACTTCGTCCTGAGCGGATTCCATAGGTTTCAGTGATGAACATCTATGCGCTCGGCACATCGCACAAGCACTCGACGCTCGACATGCGCGAGCGCGTTTCCTTCAGCGATGAGGAGTTGAAGGAGGCGCTGCCGTCGCTGCGGGAGTCGCTGGCCGAGGAGGTTGCGGTGGTCTCCACGTGCAACCGCACCGAGATCTACGTCGTCCCGCGCGCCGAGCCGTTCGCGCACGAGGAGATCGCCGAGTGGCTGCGGACCTGGAAGGGGGTCGACATCCCGAACGGACAGCTCTTCGCGCTGCATGCCGGCAGCGCCGCGCGGCATCTGTTCGAGGTAGCATCCGGCATCGACTCGCAGGTGATCGGCGACATCCAGATCATCGGGCAGGTGCGCACCGCGCACCAGATCGCGCGCGACGTCGGCACGATCGGGAAGGTGCTCGATCGCCTTTTCAGCAGCGCGCTGCACACCGGCAAACGTGTCAAGACCGAGACGGAGCTGTTCTCCGGCGCGGTCTCGATCAGTTACGTGTCCGTTGAACTGGCCAAGAAGATCTTCCATCCGATCGGCGGCAAGCGCACGCTCGTGGTTGGTGCAGGGGAGGCGGGTGAGCTCGCGGCGCGCAATCTGCGCGATCAGGGCGTGCGCAGCATCACGATCACCAATCGTACCCAGGAGCGCGGGCTCGATCTGATACGTCGCCTCGGCTTCGGCGAGCCGATGCCGCTCGGCGACCTCCCCGCCCGCCTGCACGAGTTCGACATCATCATCGTCTCCACCGGCGCCCCGAACTTCCTGATCACGTATGCCGATGCGCGCGCTGCCCTGTCGCGGCGCGACGGTGAGCCGCAGCTGATCGTGGACATCTCCGTGCCGCGCAACGTGGACCCCCGGATCAGCACGCTCCCCAACGTCTTCTGCAAGGACCTGAACGACCTGATGAGCGTGGTGGAGACGAACGTGGAGAGGCGCCGTGCCGAGCTGCCGCACGCGGACGTCATCATCTCCGACGAGCTTGCGAAGTTCTCGGCGTGGTGCAATCTGTTGCCGGTGACGCCGGTGATCGCGCAGTTGAAGGGGCGCGGCGAGGAGATCGCCCGTGCCGAGCTGGAACGGAATCGGAATCGGTTCGCTCCGGAGGACTTCGAGAACGTGGAGCGTCTGGTGGGAAGCGTGGTGCGGAAGATACTCGGGATGCCGCTGGCCCATCTGCTCGATGCCGCCGGCGATGCCGAACGCATGCTGATGAAGGCGGAGTACGTGAAGATGCTCTTCAATCTCAACGGGCGCGCCGAGGATGGCGAAGACGGAGAGCGGTGAGGATGCCGAAAGATCCTCACGGAGTCGACTCCGCGACGGATGGCTTCGTGACGGACGGTTTCGTGACGGGGGACGTGGAGGGATGCACCGGTACAACCGGTGCACAACGCTTCGGTAACGACACGATCATTTCATGCAGGCATAGAGATGAACGAACTGGTGATCGCGACGCGGGGGAGTGCTCTGGCGCTGTGGCAGGCTGAGGCGGTGCGGCACATGTTGCGCGAGCGTTATCCGGACCTGATCGTCCGGCTCGACGTTGTGACCACCACCGGCGATCGCAATCTCGACACGCCGCTCGCCGGCATCGGCGACAAGGGGCTCTTCACAAAGGAGCTGGAGACGGCGCTGGTAGAGGAGCGGGCGCACATCGCCGTGCACTCGCTGAAGGACATGCAGACGCGTCTCCCCGATGGGCTCGTTCTCGGGGCCGTCACCGAGCGTCATGCCGCCGAGGATGCGCTTGTGGCGCCTGCCGGCACAACGCTGGAAGGTCTGCCGCACGGCGCGGTCATCGCCACCGGCTCGCTGCGGCGTACCGCGCAGCTGCTGGCGCTGCGCCCCGATCTCACGATCGTCGACATCCGCGGGAACATCGGCACGCGGCTGCGGAAATATCACGAGAGCGATTGGCAGGGGATGATTCTCGCGCGCGCCGGGCTGGAGCGCCTGGAGTTCGGGCACGAGATCGCCGAGCTCATCGCCGTCGACCGCTTCGTCCCGGCGGTTGGTCAGGGGGCGCTCGGCATCGAGTGCCGTGCGGACGATGCCGGCACGCTTGCGCTGATCGCGGCGCTCGAGCACGACCCGACACGCCGCGCGACCGAAGCCGAGCGCTCATTCCTGCGCGGTGTGGAGGGCGGGTGCCGCATCCCCGCCGGGGCGCATGGGATCGTCGACGGTGAGGGGCTTCGGCTCGACGGTGTGATCGCCTCGCTCGACGGCCGAACCCTGGTGCGCGATTTCGTGCACGGTACCGTCGACGCGGCCGACTCCCTCGGCGCCGAGCTTGCCGAGCGCTTGCTTGCGGCCGGCGGCGCCGAGATCCTCGCGGCGATCCGTCTCGACTCCTGAAGGGAACCTCAACGATCCGCCGACACGATGCCGACCATCATACTCACACGAACGGCCGAAGAATGCCGACGCAGCGCCCCCGCATTCGAGGCGCGCGGGCTGCGCGTGGCCGCCGCGCCGATGGTGGAGCTGCGGCCGTTGGCGAAGGATGCGTGCGGCACGCGGAGCATGCGGCGGCTGGTCGGAGGCGAGCCGGTGCTGCTGACGAGCGCGTTCGCGACCGATCTCTGGCTCGACCTGCGCGAGACCGATTTCCGGGAGCATCCCCCTTCCGGCTACTGGGTGGTGGGGAGCCGCAGCGCCGCTCTGCTGCGCGAGGGCGATCCCGACGTGCCGATCCGAGCCGTTGCCGATTCCGCCGAGGAGCTTCTGAACGATCCGTTCGAGGGGGCGGCGCGCATCCTGTATCCGTGCAGCACCGAGCGGCGCGATACGTTGGTGGAGGGATTGCGCGCTCGCGGCGTGGAGGTGTACGATATGCCGATCTACCGGCCCGCGCGTCCGGTCGATGCGCGGAGCACGCTGGCCGCCGCGCTTGCCGGGGCGGATGAGCCGTGCGCGATCGCGTTCTTTTCGCCGTCGGCGGTGAAGAACTTTTACGGGTTGGGGATGGGGGGGGATATCCCCCTTGGGGCTATCTTCTCGGCCATCGGTGCGGTGACGGCCGCCGAGTTGACGGCGCACGGCGTTCGCGATCCGTTGGTTCCGCGACGCCCGACGGCCGAAGCGCTTGCCGACGTCGTGGCTGCCGCGTTTGCCGGTCGTATCCCGTAGCGTTGTGGTCGCGACGTATTCAATCCTCTCTTTCCCTGACTCCCCTCTCGATGAACGACCAACTGGGATCGCTGCTTCTTCGTACGCTGCGCGGTGAACCGACCGAGCGCCGCCCGGTGTGGATGATGCGGCAGGCCGGGCGCTATCTGCCGGAGTATCGCGCGATACGTGCGGCGACCACGTTCCTGACGCTCTGCAAGACGCCGGATCTGGCGGCCGAGGTGACGGTGCAGCCGGTGGACCTGGTGGGCGTCGACGCCGCTATCATCTTCAGCGACATTCTCGTGGTCCCGGAGGCGATGGGAATGTATCTGGTGGTTGAAGAGGGGAAAGGGGGGCCACGATTCCCGGAGCCGCTGCGGAGCGCCGGGGCCGTGCGCGCACTGAAGCGGGGGGTGACCGCCGATCTCGGCTTCGTCTTCGACGCGATCGCGGAAACCAAGCGCCGTCTTGCCGGGCGGGTTCCGGTGATCGGCTTCGCGGGGGCACCGCTGACGCTGGCCGCGTACATGATCGAGGGGCATGGTTCGAAGAACTTCGACCTCCTCAAGAGCTTTCTCTTCGCCCAGCCCGACGCCACGCACGAGCTGTTCGAGGCGCTTGCGGCGGAGCTGGTTGCGTACCTGCTCGCTCAGGCCGCCGCCGGTGCGAACATGTTGCAGCTGTTCGATACGTGGGCGGGCGTGTTGCCGGAGGCCGAGTATCGCGAGTTCGGGCTGCGCCATGCCGCGTCCGTGCTCCAGGGCGTGCGCCGGGGGGCGCCCGACGTTCCGATCCTCTACTTCCCGAAGGGCGTTCGCTCGTACGACGGGTTCGTCGAGAGCGGCGCGAGCGGCTTCGGCATCGATTGGCAGACGGATCTTGCGCGCGCCGTGCGCGAGCTTCCGGAGGAGTTCGCGCTGCAGGGGAATCTTGACCCGACGGTACTGATGACCTCGCCGGAGGAGATCCGTCGGCGCACGCACGCGATGATGGCGAAGGTGCCCGCCTCGCGCGCGTACGTGGCGAATCTGGGGCACGGCATTCTTCCGACCACGCCGGTGGAGCACGCACGCGCGTTCATCGATGCCGCGAAGGAATTTCATCCGGCATGAGCACGCATAACGATCAACGAACAACATCGACAGAGCCTATGATCGAAGGCCGCGAACATCGATTCATACAGGAGGCGGCATGAGCGTCTGGTGGTGGGTAGGCTTCAATGCCTTCGTGATCCTGCTTCTTCTCGTCGACCTCGGCGTGTTCCATCGCGAGGCGCACGAGGTGAAGCCGAAGGAGGCGCTGGTATGGAGCATCATTTGGGTGTCGCTTGCGCTGGCGTTCAACGTCTTCGTGTACTTCGAGTTCGGACCGAAGGCGGGTGTGGACTTCCTGACAGGTTATCTGATCGAGGAATCCCTCTCCGTCGACAACCTGTTCGTCTTCGTCCTGATCTTCGGCTACTTCAAGGTTCCGGCGCAGTACCAGCATCGGATCCTGTTCTGGGGGATCATCGGCGCGTTGGTGATGCGTGCCTCGTTGATCCTGGTGGG
>CAZJYH010000119.1:0-10415 GCA_964549365.1 uncultured Alphaproteobacteria bacterium | reverse complement strand
ATCCCCGTGCCGTAGATGAAGTAGTGGAGGATCACCCGCATCATGTAGAAGTTGTCGAAGCCGACCATGTGCTCGCCAACCGAGATCACCTTCATCGAGAGGTCCCACCACCGATCGCCCGCCACCAGGTACGCCGCGTAGGCCGGCATGCCGCTGAAGATGTACGGGATCCAGAACGGATGCTCACCGCGCGCGGCCATCTGATCGAGGAACGGCACAAAACTGAGCCACGAGATGTTGTCGCTCGTCGCGAAGAACTTGCCGCCGAAGATGATGCCGCCGAAGAAGACGATGAGCGAGATCGCGACCAGCGCGATGTAGATCGGCGTGTGATACTTCTCCGGAACGTTCGCAAGCGGCGACCACGATGCAGGCTCGGCGGCGCGGGGCCGCGGCGTGGTACCACGGCCGGTGGTCGGCCTGCTCGAGGCGGGACGCTTCGAAGGCGTGTTGCGGGATGTTGCCATGCTGATGCGTGTTGATTGGAACGGTATGCGATCGTTTCGGGCCGGGGTGTTCGCGTTCGGCACGGAGGGCCGTGCGATGCCGCCGGTCCCGAGGGATATCCGCGCCCGGCGACGAACGCGATTCGGGAGGAACGTGATTCTAGACGAGCCCGGCTTGGACAAACCGAGGCAGCGCGAGCCCGGTTCGCCACGAACCAGGTTCGCCACGAACCAGGTTCGCCACGAACCGCGCAATGATAGCACCTTCGGCGGGGATTCGGAAATATGGAACGTGATGGTCGGCAATGGTGTGTCGGGTGCTCCGCCGGAGCGATACTCCGGCCGTCGAACGTTGGTGCGGGGGGCTCGATCCGGCATCGCGGCCGGTTATCGAATGGGCTGCGCGGGGACAGTCGAGGCCGCCGGCGCGCCTGAATCGATAGTGATGTCGACGTTCCGATAAGCGGCGTGTTCCAGTGGGCTTTCGGGCGGGGACTTCGCGGTGGGCGCCGGGTCACGGAGTGGACTCCGCGACGACACACGGGGCGGTGCGGCGATGGGCCCCGACCTCGAGCGGCGGGGGCCCATCATTATTGCGGAACGATGGCGCTGCGTTGGATCGAGCGATCGATCCGCCGATCACCATCGATGCTCGTGAATCTCCCGCTCGAAACGCTCGACGCGTCGGTTACTGCAACGCGAACTGATAGGCCCATGCCTGGCTGGTGTAGATCGGCAGGTTCACGTCGACGCTCTGCTGCGGCGCCCCGTTGACCAGGATGGAGAACGTCATCTGCCCGCCGCCGGTGAAATTCAGACCCGTCAGTATCAGCACGTTGTTCGCCCCGTTCATGCTGTTGCTGATGTCGATCGTATCTCTGAACGTGATGGCGAAATCGGTCATGCGGCCGTAGACCTGGCGGCGGCTCGTGCCGGAGTCCGCGAGATATGCGGTCAACACGTTGTCGGCGTGCGTGACGACGAGCTGGATGTTGTCGCCCGTGGAATAGTTGATGATGATCGGGTTCATGGGCTGGGGTTCCTTCCGGCGATTGCCGAGTTACAGGTGGATGGCACAATTCGGTGATATCGTGCTACGATATCGAGGGCGTCGGACGAAGTTTATGCGACCACCGGCCACCCGGCCGAATGAGCCGCGCGAAGATACTTCCGGCCCTCAGCCGCCACGAGTACATCAAGGGGTACCCCCCCTCAATTGGGTGCCGGCCGATCGCGGTGCTGCGGGCATTCCACCAGGCGGAGGCGATTTGCACCGAGGAGTCAGAGTTCACCATATCACCCGAAATTCGGGTCGAATATGCAGCTGTTCGATCATTTCGCATCGATTCACTGCTGTGCGCCCGGCGGCACTCGGGGAAATTCACCGCTGTTCCCGATAGTGATGTTTTTCTTCATGCGAAATATGGCGGAAATCTTTGGTATTTCGCGAATCAATTCCTCGTCGTGCAGCAGCCCACATCATTCTATTGCCAAGCCTGAATGTTTGTGGTATATTGCAACCCGTTCTCCCCCAGCACCAACTACTCAAAGCCGAAGCGTCGCTCGAGCCGATAATCAGATTGTCATTACAATACAATTCTGATGTACGCATGCGGAATGTCGATGGCTGCATGCGCGACAGAATTCTTCTGCAGTGCCCCCACACAACTGAACCGACGCCCCATTGATCGCAGCGTGGTACGCGCCGATGGATGTCACGAATGGTGAGAATCGCCGATCCGAGATTCTCAGGCACCGCCATGCGCGGAGGCGCTTCTAATGCCCTGATCGGGATCTGCTCCGGCGTCGTGCCGTTGGATGTTGCGAGCGCTCGATTCACGGATCAATCGTGAATTCGGCGTCCGCATATTCGACCGCGATGCCGTTCGTGAAACTCGTACGAAAACAGATGGGAAAGGGAAATGCTGCTCATTCACAAGCGGCACGGCACCCTCATGTACCATACACTACCATACAATCATTGCGGAGGTTATCATGGTTGAGAACAAGGCGGATGAATCATGCCAGGCATTGACGCCCCTGGAGAAGACTCGGTATGTCGACACATTGTTGAGCCAAATCGCGGAGGCGCGGGATCGCTACGAAAAGGAACAGGGGCTCACGTTCACCACGCTCACCGAGGAGGAGATCCGAGCGCAGTTGAACAACCGGAACACGCCGTATATCTATTTCCAGGCGTGGAGTGGAAGCGCCCCGGTGGGAGGGACGATCAGCTACACGATCGGCATCACCAACCCGGATCCGGTGACGCGCTACTGGATGTATGCGCATGTGTTCATCGGGCCGGCAAACATGGTGCCGGACATCGGAATTGCGCTGTTGAACGTGGACCCGCGATTCCCTCGCCTGACCGAGCCCGCGCCGTTCGGGATCACGCTGGCCGCCGGCGGGAGCACAACACTGAGCTTCAGCATCAAGATTCCGAGCGGCGTCGAGCCGAGCGTCTATCTCGGCAACTCGTTCCTGTTCCACGGCGAATATCACGGAATCGGATCGTACTACTTCCGTTGTCTCTTCCCGTTCCGTGTTGTCTGATGAGAGAGGTTGTCGGATGATGAACTGAATCCGCATCCGCGGTGCGGACAAGCATGATGTCGCCGGCTCGGTGGGGTTCGCCCATCGAGCCGGCGGGTTGGCGTGGGTGGGCACCGCCGCCGACTCATGTGCGCGCGTGGCTCGCCCACCCACGATGTCTGCATCTCGCCATTATCGCCAGCCAAGGCATACAGCACATGAAGGGACGCCTCCGGTCGTTCGGAGGCGCCCGTTCATTGACGGGGAAACCATTTATGCCGGTCAGCGCGTGATCACAATGCGCTCGACACGCTGTCGTTCCATGCTCCGGAAACGAATGTAGTATGTTCCGGACGCGAGTGGCCGCGTATCAATCGAAAGGCGGTGAGGTCCCGCGTTCACCACGCCCTTGCTCACTATCGCAACCACGTCGCCGATGTTGTTGCACAAATCAACGGAGAGGTCGATCGAGTTGTTCGTTTGGAACTCCACGTCCATCAACCCGATGCCGTCGACCCTGCCGACTTGAACGTTCGATATCAGATCGCCTTGCGAACGACCGGTTGTGGTCGGAACCGAACTGGAGCGGGCGACGGATGTCTGTTGCAGCACCATCATCGAGTCGACGCAGGTGAGCATCACGGTGAAGTTCGTGAGACCGGTCAGGGTCCCGCTGGTGCCGGAGGCGAGAACCTGCAGTTCGTCTCCTTCGAGCCGTGTGTTGTCGGCTGCGACGAAGAGTACCGGCTTGGTAAAGTTCCAGCTGCCGCACGGCGGGCTTGGCGGAAGCCCACCTGCCTTGCCGCAGCCTGTCGGCCATGCCTCACCGACGAGCGTACCGACACGCCCTCGCGGCACGGTTGTGGTACCGATCTGCCGACCGCCGCGAAGCATCACTACCTGAACGTTCGGCGCGTTGATTGCGCTATAATCAGCATCGACGGCAAGCGAATCCCAGGCGTTCCGCCGAAGTGAGAATCGGCCGAGATCCACATCGGTGCCGTTGAAGATGCCGCGCGCGGTCACGGCCATGGTTGCGTTCGGCGCTTTCAGATACAGCGGACGCATCGCCATTGAGAAGGACGTGACGGTGTCGAGATCGATCGAAAGCCCTTCGTTGCCGAGAGTTCCGATGTCACCCACACGTAACACATCGCCTTCACCGTTCATCACCGACGCGTGGCCGATCGTCGTGTTCTCGTGACCGGAAAAGAGCACCGTTCGCCGTTCGGCGGTGATCGTCATACGGCCGATATCCTTGGTGGTGAACACTACGCTGTCCATGCCGGTCACCGGTATGAATTGACCCTCGGGGATCACCTCGATTTCGTCGACCGAGTCGATGATTGGGCTTGTTACGGCGATCGCGTCGCGGGTAACGACATGGCAGGAGCGCAGTGAACCGTTACGCCGATAGCGATAGAACTCGTCCTTGACTCCCATCTGCGACGCCACCTCGATTGCCGGGCCGGTGAAGCCGTTAACCTCGCGCACCAACCGGCCGTTGCGGTGGAATCGCAGCGTCTGCGATCGAGATCCGGTCGGCGAAAAATCCGCGGTCATCTGGAATCCGTTGCCGGCGCGGGTCATCGTCGTGGTCGCCAGCCGTTGGCTCGCTCTGCCGTTGAGTGTGCCGTACAGTGTCAGGCTCCTGAATGCACCATCGGGAACCTGCGCCGGTATCATCGTGTCGCCGAGCCCGATACCCCATCCGAGCGTCCCTTGTGCCGTGTGCCCGACGTCGATCGTCGGCCCGGTGATTGCATTTCCGGGGGCGTGGGTCAGCAGCGGACCTGTCGGTGCCATGTTAACGCTCCATCCGTTCAGGTTGTGATGCAAGAGACCGGCGAACATCAGCGGCATCTCCTCGTTGCCCGCCGTCCCGTATGCATCGATGACGGAGTCGCCGTATTGATCATCGGCGTTGTCGCTGTACCATGTCGCCGCCGGTGCAGGTGTTTGGTCCGGGACGAAAGGCCAGCGGAGCTCGAGGCGGAACGTGGTGCTGCCAAGCCCGGGGCCGGTCACCACCGAGTCGGTCGTTTCGAAGCCCACCCATGTGTGCCGTGCCTTCGGGGGATACTCGCGCGTGACCTTCGCGGTGACGCTCGGGCTGTACTCGAACACGATCGGCGTGCCGTTCATCACCAGCGGCCGACCGGTCATGTCAGTTGCCGTGATCACCGGCCGTCCGGGAATCATAAGTGGGCGCCGGGGCACTATCTCCGGATCCGTGCCGACTGAGAGGCCAACCACCAGATCGGGTGAACCGAATTGCGCCGAAAGGCCCGGCACATCCGCGCCGATCGGAATCGTGAAGGCACCGTCGGCGTCGGTCGTCACCGTATGTACCTCGGTGCCGATCGGCGTCCCGCCGGCGGGTTGGGTATAGAAGCGCAACGTCAGTGTGACGGCGCGTAGACGGTGCTGGGGGAGGGCGTCGTGATAGTAGACACGATTCGGATGCAGAGCTGCATTGGGCATCAAGACCGCTGTTTGATGCCGAACACCTGGATGCATTTGCCAGGTGCCGCCGGGACCTCCGCCGCTCTGCAGTGTACACACAACCGTTCGGTCACAAATCAATGCCGGGAACAATATGCCCGAGATCCATTGGTAGCCCGAATAACAGTCGGAATTCTGAGTATACCGGACAACGTTCTTCTCGTTCGTATTGAACGTTGTTTGTGAAGCGGCATTTGGAATGAAGAACGCTAGGGACAGTGATGCCCAAATGAGCATGGCTGCGATTGTGTGCGTTCGTCGGCAGTGTACTTGATCACTTGAGGAATTCATCGATATCTCCGGTATGTGTCGTGAAATGTTCCGCTCGGAAGAGCGGGCCATCCGGTTGGATATGTCGATGAATTCGCTTGTCGAAATTCAGCGTCGACGCCGGATGATGGTGGACATAATTACCACGTCTCATGCCGGGCTACAATCACTGGAATTGTGTATTCAAGCCGAATACCTGGTTTCGGTTCCTCGTGTGATGGTTGCGTTGTTGTGCGGTGATTACGTCATCTTCCCCGCGACTTCGCGGTGCAATCATTGTGGCTCGCATGGCCCGGCCGCTCGCGGAGTACAACTCCGCGAGAACAAATACAACGCCGCGATGAGGCCTGCCTCCGCGGTCCCAATTCCTAATTCCTAATTCCCAATTTTTCATTCCCCAGCCCATCCAGCAGCCCCGCCAGCCGCCCGGTCGTCGTGCGGCGTTCGTAGCGGGAGATGGCCTCCGTGTCCGGCTCCAGCGAGCGCGTGCCGGCCAGGTGATCGCGGTACAGGCGCAGGAACCCCTCGGCGATGCCGGGGATGTTGGACTGATGCGCCACGTAGCCGCCTCGCGTTTCGTGGATCAGGTCCGCGATCGCGCTCCGCTCCGGTGCGACGGCAAGCAGCGAGTGCCCGGAGCCGATATATTCGTACACCTTGCCGGGCACCACCTCATCGCTCTCGTCGCACTCGTCCACCACCAGCAGCAGCGCATCGGCCAGCAGCAGTTGCTCGATGCTGTCGCGGTGCGGCATGTAGCCGACCACCTCGATCGCGGAGCCGAGCGGACTTTTCCGGAAGGACTCCATCACCTCCTCGCCGAAGCGTCCGATGAAGCGCAGCCGGATGAGCGCCGGGTCAACGTCGCCGCGGGCGGCCAGGCCCTCCACCGCGCGCAGGAAGGCGTCCGGGTTGCGGCGGCCGTACATCGAGCCGGTGTAGGCGAGCGTGAACCTCATGTCCGTCCGCTTCGCGGGGTCCACAGCGGGGAAGTCCGCGCTGTCGAAGCCGTTCGGCAGGTGGTGGAACTTCCCGGGCGGGAGCGTCGGGTACTTGCGGACGGCATCCTTCATGATGCCGAGCCAGGCCACCTCCACGGCGTCGGCGGTCTCGAAGACGGAGCGCTCCAGGCGCCGGTCGATCGCTGCGGGCACGGCCCATCGCTTCGGCGTGGTGATGAAGCCGGTCCACGGGTCGCGGAAGCCTGCCACCCAGGGGAGTCCGCTCTTGCGCTTGAGCCCGCGAGCGATGAGGGCGCAGGTGTAGGGGGGAGAGGAGCTGTAGATGGCGCGGATGTCGTGCTTCGCGATCGCCTCCATGCCGGCTTTGATCGCATGCCGATACCAGCCGACGCGCGCGTCGGGGATGAAGAACGTGGCGCGCACGAACTCGGCAAGTCGCTCGGAGACGGATAGCTTCGCCCCCTCCTTGTGCATCGTGTTCACGTCGATCGCCGTCCCCTTCGTCTTGCCGGTCAGCTTGCGATAGGCGTCGTACGGCTCGAAGATCTCGGTGCGGATCACGCGCACCCCCTCGGGGATCTCCTCCAGCAGCGACTCGTCGCGCGCCGGGAAATTGCCGTCGCGCACGGTGAGCACGATCGGCTCCCAGCCGAACTCGCGGAGGTACTGCACGTACTTCAGCACGCGTTGCACGCCGGGTCCGCCCGAGGGAGGGAAGTAGTAGGCCACGATCAGGACATTCTTCATAAGCGGATCAAAATAGGGCGGACGGGGAAATCACGGAAGCGGGGGCGAGGGGGGAGATCGGGCCGGGGTCAACCCCGACCGGACACGTTCGCGCGTTGTCGCGGGGTTGACCCAGCGACCCGGCTGCCGCAGTGGCCGCGCCCGGAATCAAATCCGGGCGAACGTACGCGCGTTGTTGTGGAGTGATTCCAGGCGGCGGGCCTGCCCATCCTGCCGCGACGGTGCATCGTCCGCGGTTCCGTTGCGCGGAGCGCGTTCACGCATGGCCCCGAACTCGTAACTTCGCCCGTGCCCAAATCTCTCGTCATCGTCGAATCGCCCGCGAAGGCCAAAACAATCAACCGATATCTCGGCCCCGACTACATCGTGGAGGCCTCGGTCGGCCATGTGCGCGACCTTCCGCGCGAAGGGCTCTCGATCGACATCGCGGCCGGCTTCGTGCCGACCTACAAGGTGATCCGCGGCAAGGAGGCGGTGGTGAAGCGTCTCAGAAGCCTTGCCGGGCAATGCGAGCGGGTGTTCCTCGCCACCGACCCGGATCGCGAGGGAGAGGCGATCGCGCAGCATATCGCCGAGGAGATCCGCGGGCAGAACCGCAACATCACGCGCGTGCTGTTCAACGAGATCACGAAGAGCGGCATCGGCGCGGCGATGCGGCAGCCGCGCGCGATCGACTCCGGGATGGTGCAGGCGCAGGAGGCGCGGCGGGTGATGGATCGGCTGATCGGCTACAAGGTGTCGCCGTATCTCTGGCGCCGGTTCGCCGGGGAGGCGAAGGGGCTCTCGGCCGGGCGCGTGCAGTCCGTTGCGCTGCGGCTGGTGGCCGAGCGCGAGCGGGCGATCAACTCCTTCATCCCGATCGAGTACTGGAGCCTGATCGGCACGTTCCTCACGAAATCCGGCAAGGAGCTGAAGGCGAAGCTGGTCCGCGCCGACGGCGTGGAGCTGCGCAACCCGAGCGGCTCGGCGGAGGCCGCGCCCCGGGCCACGTCGGCGGCCGCTTTGGCCGATGTCCTGGCCGGTGCATCGACCGGGGGGGGCGTGCCGCCGCCGCCGACGTTCATCTCCACGAAGCGGGCTGCCGAGGCGCTGCGCGAGCGGGTGCTGGCCGAGCAGTACGCCATCACATCGCTCATCACGAAGGAGGCCCGCCGCAACGCGCCGCAGCCGTTCACGACCTCAACGCTGCAGCAGGAGGCTTCGAAGAAGCTGCGGATGAACCCGGCGCGGACGATGAAGCTGGCGCAGCAGTTGTACGAGGGGGTGGATCTGGGCGCGCGCGGGCGAACGGGGCTGGTCACGTACATGCGCACGGACTCGGTGCGGATCTCGGACGAGGCCGCGGCCGCGGCGGAGGAATTCATCTTCTCGAACTACGGGAAGGAGTATCTCCCCCCTTCGGGAGCGAAGACGACGGCGGTGGCGCGGAAACCGAAGGCGAACGTGCAGGACGCGCACGAGGCGATCCGTCCGGTTGATCCGGCGATCACTCCGCGCGAGGCGCGCAAGCATCTGGATGGGGAGCTCGCGGCGCTCTACGAGCTGATCTGGAGCCGTTTCATCGCGAGCCGGATGGCGGCGGCGATCTTCGACCGCACGACGGTGGAGATCACCGGCGGGCCGTTCACGTTCCGCGCGGTCGGCAGCGTCCTACGCTTTCGCGGGTGGATGCAGGTGTACACGGAGGCGGAGGAGGAACGCGAGGAGGCGAAGCCGAAGCGCGGGACGAAGGGCGCGAAGGGGACCGATGCGAAGCGGGAGGACGCCGAGGGCGCGGGCTCGAAGGAATGGGGGAATGCCGGGGAGGATGGAGATATGGAGACGGTGCTGCCGGAGGGGCTGGCGAAGGGGGACCCGCTGGAGCTTCGCGATGTGGAGACGCGGCAGAGCTTCACGAAGCCGCCGCAGCGCTACACCGAGAGCCTGCTGATCAAGGATCTGGAGGCGAAGGGGATCGGGCGGCCGAGCACGTACGCGGCGATCATCTCGACGATTCAGGAACGCGGCTACGTGGAGCAGCGGCAGCGCAAGCTCTACGCCACGGATCTCGGCATGCGCGTCAGCGACGTGCTGGTGAAGGGATTCCCGGCGCTCTTCGATGTGAAGTTCACGGCGCGGATGGAGGGGCAGTTGGATACGATCGCGGGGGGGAGCGCAACCTATCTTGCCGTCATGTCCGAGTTCTACGTGCCGCTGGTGAGCGCGCTCAAGGCGGCGCAGAACGGGAATGAGGACGGGGACATGCGCGCGCTCCCCTCGACCGAGGAGCCACGGCGCGCCGCCAGCCTGGTACGGGCGCGCGGCGGCAAACGTGGAACCCGCAAGGGAGCGCCCGGCGCGCGCGCGGCGAGGGCACCGAAGCCGCCGGCGGAGCCGACCGGTGTGGCCTGCGAGAAGTGCGGCGCGCCGATGGTGCGCCGCAAGGCGAAGGGGGGGAGCGAGTTCCTCGGCTGCTCGGCCTATCCGACATGCCGCGCCACGAAGGGGATCCCCTCCGGCATCACGTGCCCGGGCTGTGGAACGGGGGCGATCGTCGAGCGCGTCGGCGGACGGCTGAAGAGCACGTTCTACGCGTGCAGCCGCTACCCCGATTGCCGCTTCACCTCCAGCCTGAAGCCCGTCAACCGTCCGTGCCCGCGCTGCGGCAACGTCTGGCTGGTGACGGCGTGGCAGAAGGATCGTGGGGAGTTCACGGAGTGCCCGAAGTGCAAAGCGGAAGGGTTATGAGTGATGGGGTATGGGTTGTGGTTGTGTCGTCATTCCGGACGCTGGACGCTGGACGCGGGACGCTGGACGACGCTCGTGAAGAAGATGCGAGTGGCGGGTAGCGAGTGGCGGGTGTGTCGAGGTGTATATCTCAAAAGTGTACTGTTTCAGCCTGACGGAACGCTGTGCAACTTGGCACTTTGAACTTGGCACTTTGAACTTGGCACTTTGAACTTGGCACTTT
>CAZJYH010000118.1:6553-10437 GCA_964549365.1 uncultured Alphaproteobacteria bacterium | reverse complement strand
GAACACGCTGCGATAGAACGTGACCCAGCGCATGAACGATCCGGCCGGCTCGAGGACGACGATGGACGTGTCGGCGTTGACATAGTGCGCCTGGTACAGAAACCGTGACGGGACGGCGCGAGCGTCGACGTGTCCGTCGGCATGGATGAAACGGCAGCCGTTGATTCTATCGCGAATGATCACGACGCCGGGAAGCTCGTCAAACCTCAGGTTGTCGTCAAAGTTCCCGGTCACGATTTCGGTCGCAGAAGCGATCGGCCTGGGCGATCCGCCGCGTGCTCAGGAACTGCTCACGGCCGACAGGGGCGCCGAGCGTGTCGACCACCTGCATGTACGCGCCGGGCGAGCCGGCCCGCCGATCGTTCCAGAGCACGATGAATCGATCGGAGAGGTTCACCACCGCTGTCGTAGTCGAGAGGCGAGCCGCCGGGGATGTGACGAGCATCGGAGCGGTGGCGGCGGTATCGGCGTGGACGATCGCGGCCACGATGCCGTTCCTGTACACGGAATCCGGGAACGACGGCACCGTGGTGCCCCATGCCGCCGGACGGTTCCCACCGAGTCGCGACGCTGCGCAGCCGTACGCCTCGCCGTCCAGAACGTAGATGGGGGCGTCCGCCGGCGACAATCGAGTATCGCAGACCTGGGCCACGGCATCGGAGCCCGTCGACATCGTCGTGACCACGATCATCAACAACGCAACACGAATCAACACGGGTTCCGGTAGCGGTCGCATGGCGAAGCCGTCGATTGATGTGGGGAGAATGCGCCGTCGGAATGTCATACCAAACACCCGGTCCGCGGTCCGCGCCGCGTTTGCATTGCAGGAATTGTCCATGGAGCAGAACACGGCTCTTCGCGAAAGTTCTCACGCCGTGGGCCGATACGCGCGGCGAACCGGAAACGCGCGCGCCACAACGGGCGTCATCCTTCCGCCCGATCCTTTCGTTCCTGCTTGAACATCTCCTTGAGGAACCGCCCCGTGTGCGAGGCGTGCACCGCCGCGATCTGCTCCGGGGTTCCGGTGGCCACGATGCGCCCGCCGGCGTCGCCGCCGTCCGGGCCGAGATCGATGATCCAGTCGGCGGACTTGATGACGTCCAGATTGTGCTCGATCACCACCAGCGAATGCCCGGCGTCGATCAGCGCGTTGAACGCCTTCAGCAGCGTCGCGATGTCGTCGAAGTGCAAGCCGGTGGTCGGCTCGTCCAGAATGAAGAGCGTGTGATCGTCGGCCGGCGACACGAGCTGCGCCGCCAGCTTCACGCGCTGCGCCTCGCCGCCGGAGAGCGTCGTCGCGGGCTGCCCGAGACGGATGTAACCCAGGCCGACATCGCGCAGCCCCTTCAGCTTGTTCGCCACCTTCGCCTCCTTCGCGAAGAAGACCAGCGCGTCGTCGACGGTCATGTCGAGCACGTCGACGATGGACTTGCCGCGATACGACGCGCCGAGCGTCTCGGGCTTGAACCGCTTCCCCTTGCATACCTCACAGGTGAGCGCGATGTCGGCGAGGAACTGCATCTCCACGCGCACCACCCCCTCCCCCTGGCACGCCTCGCAGCGGCCGCCGGGGAGGTTGAACGAGAAGTAACCGGGCTTCCAGCCGTTCAACTTCGCCGTCGGCGTCAGCGCGAACAGCTCGCGGATCGCGTCGAACGCCTTCACGTACGTCACCGGGTTGGAGCGGGGCGAGCGGCCGATCGGCGACTGGTCCACCATCTCCACCGCCCCCACGCGGTCGATGCCGTCGACGCCGCGCACCTTCTTCGTGATCGAGACGGTCGCCCCCTTCGAGCGCGCAACGGCCGGGTAGAGCACATCGTGCACCAGCGTGGACTTTCCGGAGCCGGAGACGCCGGTCACGACGGTGAGGACCCCGAGCGGGAACTCCACGTCCACCTCGCGCAGGTTGTGCTCGTAGGCGCCGCGCACCCAGATGCTCCGCCCGCTCGGCTTGCGACGCGACGATCGGCCGGGGATCTTCGCGCGCCCCGAGAGATACCGGCCGGTGAGCGATCGCTCATCGCGCAGCATCTCCTCCACGGTCCCCTTGAACACTACCTCCCCACCCCCCTCACCGGCGCGGGGCCCCATGTCCACCACGACGTCGGCGGCGCGGAGGATGTCCGGGTCGTGCTCCACCACGATCACCGTGTTGCCGAGATCGCGCAGCGACTTCAAGATGCGCACCAGGCGCTCCGTGTCGCGAGGGTGCAGGCCGATCGACGGCTCGTCGAGCACGTACATCGCGCCGACCAGCGACGAGCCGATCGAGGTGGCCAGGTTGATGCGCTGCGACTCCCCGCCGGAGAGCGTGTGGCTGAGGCGATCGAGCCGCAGATATCCGAGCCCGACGTCGTTCAGGTACCGCAGGCGCTTGGTGATCTCCTCCAGAATCCGATGCGACACCTGCTCCTCGTACGGCGTCAGGTCCAGCTCGCGGAACCACGCGTACGCGTTCTCGATGGTCATCTCCACGATGTCCGGGATCGTCTTTCCGTGCACGAAGACCCGCATGGCGCTCGTGCGCAGGCGCGAGCCCTTGCAGCGCGGGCAGGTGGTGTAGCCGCGGAATCGCGAGAGGAGCACCCGGTAGTGCATCTTGTACGCCTGCTCCTCGATCCCCTTGAAGAACCCGACGGTCCCCGGGTACTTGCCGTAGCCGTGCGTCACCACGTTCCATTCGTGCTGCGTGAGCTGCGATGCCGGCTTGTCGAGGTCCAGGTTCGCCTCGCGCGCGATCGCCACCAGCTTCCGGTAGAACTCGCCGTGCTTCGGCGTGGCGAACGCCACGATCGCCCCACCGCGCAGCGTCTTCGTGCGATCCGGCACCACCAGATCCATGTCGATGCCGATCGCCTTGCCGAAGCCCTGGCACTCGGGGCAGGCGCCGAACGGGTTGTTGAAGCTGAAGAGCTTCGGCTGCGGCTCCTCGTACTTGATGCCGTCGTTGGCGCACTCGAAGCGGGTGCTGAATCGGCGCCGCTCGCCGGTGTCCAGCACGTGCACGATCGCCCGGCCGTCCCCCTCGCGGAACGCCACCTCGGCGCTGTCGGCGATGCGCGTCAGCACCTCCGGATCGTCGCGGAAGATCAGGCGATCGACCAGCACGTAGATATCGTCCTTCGCGACACCCTTCGGGCTCCCTTCGTTCAGGTCGAGGATGGCATCGCTCTCGCCGATCACCACGCGGAAGAAGCCCTGCTCACGAAGGTTGGTGAACTCCTCCTCCAGCGAGCGCTGCTCGTGCGGGTGCATCGGGAAGAGCATGTACATGCGCGTCCCCTCCGGCAGCCCCTTCAACGACTCCTGCACCGTGCGTGGCGTGTCCTTGCGCACCGGCTCGCCGCACGCCTTGCAGAGCGTCCGGCCGATGCGCGCGAAGAGCAGGCGGAGATAGTCGTAGACCTCGGATGTGGTGCCGACGGTGGAGCGGGGATTCTTCGTGATCGTCTTCTGCTCGATGGCGATCGCGGGGGCGAGGCCCGTGATGCTCTCCACGTCCGGCTTGGACATGCGCGAAAGGAACTGACGCGCGTACGACGAGAGCGACTCCACATAGCGCCGCTGCCCCTCGGCGTAGATGGTATCGAACGCAAGCGAGGACTTGCCGGACCCGGAGAGACCGCTGAAGACGATCATCTTGTTGCGCGGCAGTTCCAGCGAGACGTTCTTCAGGTTGTGGACGTTCGCGCCGCGAATCGTCAGCGTGTCCTTCGGGTGCGCGACGGGCATCGCGAAGATGCCGCGCGCACCGTTGCTCTCCCCAACGCCACGCTCGGCGGCCCCGCGTTCGGCGGCCCCACGTTCGGCCACCGTGATGGTGGGCACCTCGATGGCGGCCGATACCGGAGCGGCGGAGACGGGAGCGGCGGCGGACTTCG
>CAZJYH010000118.1:0-6543 GCA_964549365.1 uncultured Alphaproteobacteria bacterium | reverse complement strand
CCGGTGCCCCCACATCCAACGCCGGAGCATCGGCCGTCGGGACGTCCGATGCCGCTGATTCGGGAGGGGCGGATACGGCCGCCGTGCCGTTCGCTGTCGTTCGTTTCTTTGTCGCCATGAGAAGAGGTTGCCTGATGCACCGCGTTCCGATGCGGCACGTGTGTCGGTTCGCCGCGTGAACGGCTTCGCTGCGGTCGCTCCGGCTACAGGTGGAAGTGCGAGCCGAACGTGAGCATGACGTTCGAGACGTCGACGGTGTGCTCCACGACGCGATCCTGCTCGAAGACCACAGTGGAGGGCTCACCCGTCCTGATCGGCGGGAACCACGCCCCCGAGAGCTCGACGAACATCGAGTAGAACGGCGACGCGTGGATGTCCGCGCGCAGTCCAAGACCGGCGCCGAGCACGAGCGCCGAGCCCGTGTACATCCGCATGCGGCCGGCCGGCGGCGTGACGAACCGCGACGCGCTCCAGGACAGATCCGCGAAGCGCGGACCGGCGGAAATCGTCACCGCGAATCGCGAGTCGAGCAACGGATCGGTCGGCACCAACGCGTAGGAGCCGGTCACCGCGAACATCGGGCCGCTTATCCGCTCCTCGACGAACGTGTCCGTGGAGTCGACGGGCTCCACGAAGTTGAACTCCGCTCCGATGCGCCATCGCCGGTCGATCGCGTAATCCGCGGCGAACGACGCCCATGTGAGCGGGACGCGCGCGACGGCACCACGGAACCCCGAGCCCGTGCCGCGGAAGTCCAGGATCACCACATCGTTCCGCGCGAGCAGGTGCGATATCGTCCGCCCGGCCCGAAGGTGGAATCGCCGCAGCGGCGCCTCGGCGCGGACATCCTCGATAGGCCGCGGCGGCCGGCGGTCCCGATACCCCGCGTCGACGGCGCGCGCGTCCAGCAGGCGCACGAGCTCCGGGGGCATGTCCGGCTCGAAGGCCCGCTCTTCGCTCCAGTCGCGCGCGACCGCCGTGAGACGATCGGGATCGCCGCCGACATACGCGTCGTACGATAACGCTTCGTGCAGAAGCGCAGCCACGGGGACGGCGCCAACCGCAGTCGCGACCGCCCGGCGATCGTGCGCGGGCACGTCGTCGAGCTCCAGATAGCCGCCGAAGGCGCCCAGGACCGCACCTGCGATTGCCCAATGAAGAGTCGGGCGGGATACCACCATCCGCTCCACGCGCGAGCGATCGATCACGGCGATGGAGTCATCTGCGTGCCGCCAGTCGTAGCCGCCCGTGCCGCGCCACAGGATCACCGACGTGTCGGTGATCGCGACGATCGTGCCGGAGACCTCCTCGCCGGAGCGCGTGGTCACCGTGGCGCGACGCGTCGGCCGAACTGCCGTGCGGGATTCGAACAACCCGGCGATCGCGCTCCAGTCGCGCGGCTCCGGCCGCGACGACAACTCCTCGAATCGGTCGATATACTCGCGCAGCAGTGCGGTCGCGGCGGGCGACAGCGACAGCACCGAATCGGGTGCCGCGTCTGTATGCACGATGCGGACCCACATCCCGCCCCCCGGCATGCTGTCCAGCCGAGCGAAGCGGAACGCCGTGATCGCCGGGAAGAGGCCGAAGTATCCGCGCTCGACCGAATCGATGCCGTTGCCGACCCGGTCGCTGAAGCGCCCCTTGAACGCAACCTGCCCGTCCGCGCCGACGGCGGCCGTGAGCAGGAGTACGAGGAACAGGGCGGCAAGGCGTCCGGCGTTCTGATGCATGGAACGCAAAGCGTTGATAAATGATCGGCACGGCGCGGTTCCCGTGCATGCAAGCAACAAAGATACGGAGATGTGGTTCGTTTGGGAGGATGCGCCCGCGGGCGCCTTTACAACTTCGTACGGGTGGGTCCGTCGGCCGGGTCGCGGAGTCAATTCAGCGACAACGCCGATAAATGTTTGTGTTGCGTTCGTCCGGGGTTGACCCAGGACACGTGGGCCTCGGCGACGACGATGCGTTCGCCCGGAATTGATTCCGGGCGAGGCCTCCACGGTGGAGATGGTCGCGGAGTCAACTCCGCGACGACACTTGTGCGTTCACGGCCGGGTCGCGGAGTCAACTCCGCGACAACACGCATATGTTATATGTATTCTGTGTTCGTCCCGAGGTGCGCTCGGGACGTGTGGGCGGCGATAACGGCGATGTCTCTCTCCATGCCCACGGCCTCCCCTTGCCCCCCGGCCCGGAACCCGTATATTTGCGGACCATGCGTCTACGCACACTCCATACCAGCGCGGCCCTCGAAGCCGGCGGCACCATCCGCGGGGGATCGTTCCCCTCGGCTGCCCTCGTTGCCGCCCGCCTGCGCCGTTGGAGCATGACCACCAGCGCCCTCCCTTCCCTCGGTTGATACCACGATCGCACGGCACCTCCGTCCCCTCATGTTGACGGTCCCGCCTGTGCGTATCCCATTCTCCGGTTCCCGGTTTCCACGTGACCGTCGCCCGCATCGATCCGGTGAAGCGGGGACGGCACGGCACCCGAACCGCGCACGCGACGAACTTCCAACCTTGCATTCGATATCCAGGAGATAGATCCCATGACCACGAACACGACCCCCACGGGCGCTGTGAGCGCCGGGACGACGAACGGATCGATCGGCGCGCCGGCCAACGGCGGCACGGCCCCGGCGCCCGCCCGCATCGAGCCGACCCAGGTGCACCCCACGCTCGGACGCTTCATGCTGGCCGACGGCTTCGACCTCGTGCTCGACCTTGAGCGCAGCCACGGCCCGTACCTCTACGACAGCGCGTTCGGCAAGCAGTATCTGGACTTCTTCACGTTCTTCGCCTCGAACCCGATCGGCATGAACCATCCAAAGATGACCACGCCGGAGTTCATCGAGAAGATCGGACGCGTGGCGCTGCACAAGCCCTCATGCTCGGACATCTACACCGTCGAGATGGCGGAGTTCGTGGCGACGTTCTTCCGCGTGGCCGTGCCGGATTACTTCACCTACAGCTTCTTCATCGAAGGGGGCGCTCTCGCCGTGGAGAACGCGCTGAAGGTGGCGTTCGACTGGAAGGTGCAGAAGAACCACCACAAGGGCTATCGGCACGAGCGCGGCCACAAGGTGCTCCACCTGCGCCATGCGTTCCACGGCCGCAGCGGCTACACGCTGAGCCTGACGAACACGGACCCGACGAAGACGAACTACTTCCCGAAGTTCACGGACTGGCCGCGCGTCAGCGCACCGGCCGCGCGCTTCCCGCTGGAGGGGGCGAACCTGGAGGCGACGATCGCGGCCGAGAACGCCTCGCTCGCGGAGATCCGCCAGGCCTTCATCGACAACCCGGACGAGATCGCCTGCATCATCCTCGAACCGATCCAGGGCGAAGGGGGCGACAACCACTTCCGCACCGAGTACCTGGCCGAGCTGCGGAGCATCTGCGACGAAAACGACGCGCTGCTCGTCTTCGACGAGGTGCAGACGGGCGTGGGTATGACCGGCACGATGTGGGCGCATCAGGGCCTCGGCGTTCGCCCGGACATCATGGTCTTCGGCAAGAAGTCGCAGGTCTGCGGCATCCTCTCGACGAACCGCATCGACGACGTCCCGCACAACGTCTTCAAGAAGTCCAGCCGGATCAACTCCACGTGGGGGGGCAACCTGGTGGACATGGTGCGCTTCACGCGCTTCCTGGAGATCATCGAGGAGGAGAACCTCGTCGAGAACGCGCGGGTTGTCGGCGAATACCTTCGCGATGCGCTGGCGAAGCTGACGGTCGATTTCCCGGCGCTGGCTTCGAACGCGCGCGGGCGCGGCCTGTTCTGCGCGGTGGACATCGCCACGGCACAGGAGCGCGATCTGCTCCGGCAGAAGTGCTACGACAAGGGGCTGCTCATCCTCGGGTGCGGCGACCACTCCGTTCGCTTCCGCACGGCGCTGAACATCACACGCGACCAGATCGACGAGGGGATGGCGATCATCCGCGAGTCGCTGGCCGAGATCAAACGGGGAAGCTGAGAGGGCGGGGAGCGTTTTGCGTGCAGCGTGAAGAGTGCGGCGTGGGCCAGGAACCAAGTGCCAAGTGCCAAGTGCCAAGTTGCCGAAGAGTTCGGGACGAACGAAGCGCAAGTGCAAAATGCCGGATCATGAAGTGCGGGTTACCATAGGTAGTGCCGCCCTGCTGCATGATCCTCAACTATGCACGTGGCACTTTGAATTTGGAACGCGGACCTTTGAACTCGGCACTTTGAATTTGGAACGTGGAACGTTGCCTTCTCGCTTTTGTCTGGCATCCGTTCGCCCGGTGATGTATACTAACCGCGCACGTTGTACGTTGTGTTGGTACCGATGAGACGTTCGCGCACGATACTCCCCTGCCTCGCGGCCCTGCTCCTCCTTCTGCTCGCCTTCGCTCCGAACGCGCACGCACAGGTGACCGGCGAGCCGCGTCCGGTGCCGGGACAGCTTCCGGAGGAGACTCCCGCGATCGCCGCCGACACGCTCTTCCTCTTCCAGCCCGCTCGCCCGCTGATCGACAGCGTCGGCGTGACCGGGATCTACACCGACGTCTACGGGCTGGACTTCCTCTTCAGCAACAGCGGCTTCGGGGCCGGCGCCTTCTACCAGCACAACTACACGCCGAACTTCTCCGGCTTCATCAACCTCGGCATCACCGGCACGCGCAACCGCGACGAGTTCGAGCAATACGACAACGCCGCGCAGGACTGGCTGGTCCCCGGCAAGGTGAATCGACTCTACACGCTGCCCCTCCCCGTGGGCGTTCGGATTCGACTGCTCGATGAGGTGCTGGTGGACAACTTCCGTCCATTTGCGAACATCGGGATCGGACCCAGCATGGTGGTGGCGCTGCCGTACTCGTACGGGTTCTTCACCAGCTTCGCTCACGCGAGCGTATATTTCACCGGCGGTGGCTTCATCGGCCTCGGTGCGGAGATCGGCGGCAGCCGCCCCGTGGTGGGCGTGAACGTCCGCTACTTCTACATCCCGATCCACCCCGGCGTCGAGAGCCTTCGGAACGATCCCATCACCGACCTCGGCGGCCTCTTCCTGACGATGAACGTGGGCTTCACGCGATGAAGTGGGAATGAGGAGTTAGGAACGAAGATCGAGGAGAGAGAAAGAGCGGGATGATGGAAGGCGAGAGAATTGCCCGTCGAGAACCACGAAAGGTGTTACTCCCCCATCGGTTCGAGATCGTATTCGTGATAGCGCCGTGAAACACGGCGTCGGAGAGCCGTTCGGCCCTCGACCTCGATGTAGTACAGATGTTGGCGGGCCGCATGGTGCCATCCGATCTCGGCGATCCAACCAACGCGCGGTGTTCCATTGGTCGTACGGACGCGCCGGCCCAACGTGAAGCCGGGCGCCGGCAGTATGCGGATCGCATCCGGCTTCAGCCGTATCCCCGTCCCCTCCACGTCGATGAGCAGATACCCTTCACTCTCACCGACCGGGTCATACCACAGGCAGCACGATCGACCACAAATCCGATCGAGTCGGGCAAGATCGGCCGGGTGCACCAGCGTTCGATCATGCCGGTAAACGAAGTGAGCGAACATCCGAGTCCTTGCCATAGGTATCGGCCGAACAGACAGCGCACTCGTTGCCCGACGCGGGGCGCCCCGAGTCAACTCGGGGCGAACAGAAATGCAACGCGGCCGAACACAGTCTGCCATCATTTCTTGATGCGGGGCGCCCCGAGTCAACTCGGGGCGAACAAACCGGCAGGCGCTCCGAGTCAACTCGGGGCGAACAAACCGGCAGGCGCTCCGAGTCAACTCGGGGCGAACAAGCCGACACTGCGACTTCCAGCGCGCCTTTCTCTCTCCTCGTTCTTCCCTCCTCAATCCTCTGCCTTCCGCGCTCTGACTTCCTCAAACCTCCGCCTTCAGCACACCCAGCTCCTGCCCGACCCGCGTGAAGGCGTCGATGGCACGATCGAGATGCTCACGCTCGTGCGCGGCAGAGATCTGCACGCGGATGCGCGCGAGCCCCTTCGGCACCACGGGGTAGTAGAAGCCGATCACGTAGACCCCCTCCTCCAGCAGCCGCTCGGCGAAGCGCTGCGCAAGCGGGGCATCGTAGAGCATGATCGGGACGATAGGGTGCTCGCCGGGTTTGATGTCGAAGCCGGCCTCGGTCATGCGCGCGCGGAAATACGCGGTGCTCTCCTCCAGGCGATCACGGAGCGCGGTGGTCTCGGAGATCATGTCGATCACCGCGATGCTCGCGCCGACGACCATCGGCGGCAGTGTGTTCGAGAAGAGATACGGGCGCGAACGCTGGCGCAGCATGTCGATGATCTCGCGCCGCCCGGTGGTGTAGCCGCCGATGGCGCCGCCGAGCGCCTTGCCGAGCGTGCCGGTGATGATGTCCACCCGCCCCATCGCGCCGGCGTGCTCGGTGGAGCCGCGCCCGGTGCGTCCCATGAAGCCGGCGGCGTGGCATTCGTCCACCATCACCAACGCGCCGTATGCGTCGGCCAGGTCACAGATCTTGTCGATCGGCGCGATCACGCCGTCCATCGAGAAGACGCCGTCGGTGACGATTACCTTCTGCAC
>CAZJYH010000117.1:0-10446 GCA_964549365.1 uncultured Alphaproteobacteria bacterium | reverse complement strand
CAACCTCGTCGCGCACGAACTCCGGCGTCACCAGCGGAGGGATCGCCGCGCCGAACGACTCGCCGGCGTGCATCGTGCCGTACTTCGGATCGGCGGCGATCGCCTCGCGCACTGCCTCGGCGCGCTGGTTCTCGCGGATCGCCACGTATTCCATCTCAGGGGTGATGATGCCGCGCTTGGCGTAGTGCATCTGCGATACGTTCGCGCCCCCCTTCGCGCGCAGCGGCGTGCGAATGTGCCCGAATCGGAGATCGGCGAGCGCGGGATCGGCGGCGCGTGCCCGGCCGTACTCCGAGGTGAGATCGGCGAGGCGCTCGGTGTCGTTCCGCTCCGCGATCCATGCGGCGCGCACGTCCGGCAGGCCGGCGCGCAGGTCGATCGATGCCGCGGGGTCAGTGTACGGGCCCGACGTGTCGTATACCACCACCGGAGGGTTCTTCTCCGCGCCGAAGGAGGCGGGCGTGTCGTCGAGCGTGATCTCGCGCATCGGCACGCGCACATCCGGCCGGCTTCCCTGCACGTAGATCTTGCGCGAGCGTGGGAACTGCGGCACGGTTGCCGATGTCGGCGTCGACCCGTTCTTCGTGGTTCCGTTGGTTGTTGCCGTATCCATAGCAGACTCTCTTGGTATTGAATCCATGAACATCGTTTCTATTTCGCTCCGGCGGCCGCGAGCATGCGGATCATCGCCTTGCTGCGCGCGGCGCGGGCGGCCGCCATCGGCGTTCGTCCCCGGCGGTCGCGAATGTTGACGTTCGCGCGGTTGCGGATCAGCCGTTCGGCCACGGTCGTCAGCCCGGCTCTCGCCGCATGATGCAGCGCGGTAAACCCGTTCGCATCCACCGCATCGACATCCACCCCACCGCCGAGGAGCACGTCGATGGTCGCCAGTACGTCGTTCGTGTCGGGCGGGTAGTCCAGACTGTAGTCGAGTCCGTACGGCCCGTGCGGACTCGCGTCTACCGTGGTCGCGGTCGCAATCTCGTCGTATCCGGTGCGCTTTCTGATCGAATCGCGCAGGTTGTGCGCATAACGTGCCACGGCCTCGATGAGCGGCGTCTGGCCCCCCCATCCGTGCGGATCACGTCGGGCGCCCACGCGAAGCAGCGCGGCTGCGCAGGCCGGTCGCCAATACAGCGCGGTCCATGCCAGCGGCGTGTCGCCGTCGCTGTCCTGCGCCTCGATGTTCGCTCCGTGTCGCAGCAGTGCGGCCACCGCCCCCGTGTCGTTCAGCGTGACGTAGTGCAGCGGTGTGATCTTGCGTCGCGTCGCGAACCCGACGGTTGCCCCGTGAGCAACCAGCAGATCCACCATCGCCGCCGACCGACAAAGGTATAGTGCCGTTCTTCCGAACCGGTTGGTGTCGTTCGCGTTCGCGCCATGCTCCAGCAGCAGGCGGACGGTGCTCAGGCTGTCGAACCCGACGGCGAACTGCAGCAGCGGGTAGCCATTGTGCTGCGTGCCGGCGTCGAAGCCGTGCTCGAGCAGCAGACGCAGGTGATCCGTTCGCTGCCAGAGCGCCGTGAAGTAGATCGGCATGCCGATGTGGGAGTCGTAGGGGCTGGCGCCGTTGTCGAGGAGTATGCCGGCGATCTCCAACTGTTCGGCGGCCAGCGCGGCGCGCAGCGGGGAGTTGGAGGAGATTTGACGGACCACGGTGCGGTCCTCGGCGATCAGGCGCTTGACGGCCGCGACGTCGCCGCGGGCGATGGCGTCGTAGATCGGCTGGGCCTCGGCGGCCGTACCAAACGTCAGGACCGCGATAACCGCCAACGTTGCGCGGCGGATTGCTTCAATCGGACGTGATGACAGCATAGCGAACAGCGAATGGCCCGCGCCGAACGGCGTGAAGAATGTAGGATTGAGGAAATGGGAAGGCGGTGTGATCGCGAGTGTCGGCGTTCCGTATCGCGGCCGCTTCCCTGCGCCGGTGCTAACCGTATCAGGTTCGAAGGGTATGATCTCAGTCCCGTGCAGCGGGACACCCCCAGCGTGCATGCGCGCAATGGCGATGCGGTCGCAATCTGGTGCAATCGGGTGAGGTAGGCAATCGCCGTGGCGATCGCTCATGCGTCGCCACGGCGCGGTATGCTCGAATCTTCCATGCGCGAGTTCTGTCGGCGCAATCGGCGTGCCTTATCGCACCAGCAGCACCACCGTCGCGCGACGATCCTCCTGCTTCCCCTGGGTCTTGGCCTCCTCGCTCTGATCGGCATAGGATTCGCCGTAGGCCTTCGGGATGATGATCGAGGCGTTCACGTTCTTGCTCTTCAGATACGTCGTGACCGCGTCGGCGCGGCGCTTCGACAGCTGCAGGTTCAGGCTCTCGTTGCCGCGCGCGTCGGTGTAGACCTCGACGAACACGCCGGCCGGGGTCCGCTCGGCCAGCAGCGCGTCGATCGCCGAGCGCCCCTCGTCCTTGAGATCGGCCTTGCCGAGATCGAAGTAGACGTTGGCCTCGTAGCGCTGAAAGTCGCTCGCCGCGCTGCTCAGGGCGGAGATGCGCCCCGCCTTCGGCAGCCCGTAATGCGTGGCCACGGTGCGCTTCGCGTCGGGAGCAACCGGCTGCTCGGCCCACTTGAGCAGGATCCCGCTGTCGGTGTAGCCGCCGTCGGCCAGATTCACGTCCCAGACTACCGAGTGCAGGTACGGCCAGCGGCCGATGTACAGATCGTTCGGGCGCACGGCCTTTCCCTTGGCGGTAACCAGCGACGCCACCAGATCGCTGTTGTTCCCCGCGGTGCGGTACACCAGCACCTCATTCGGCACCGAACCGGCGGAATACGCGGCCTGCTGCGACACGCGCGAGCCGTCTGCCTCCATGGTGCTTGCGTCGTTGTCGTCGATCATCGTGTCGATCAGAAGCGCCAGGCCCACGGTGCGTGTGGCGTCCGCCTTGTTCGTGATCTCGTACTCGATCCGGTAGTACTGGCCCCATTCGCCGACGGCAACGTCCTTGAAGGCGTTGTCCACCGGCACCAGACGCTGCGTCACCTCCACGCCGTTGAAGTTGAAGGTGATCTTCGTATGCGCCGACGCCTCGGCGCCCTTCACGCGCAGCGTGCCGGTCAGGTATTCCACACCGTTGGAGAACCGCGGGTTGTTGCTTGCGTACTTCCCATCCACCGCCAGCACGAAGTGCGACGTCGAGTAGGGGACGGGGTAGCCGTACATCAACCGCTTGCTCCCGGTGCCGATCGTGAATCGTCCGTCCTCGCCGGCCGTTCGTGACGCGTAGGTTGCGTCGTCCGGGTCACCGGTGTTCAACGACGCACAGCCCGCCGCCGCAACGAGCAGCAGGAGCGCGGGGAGCAGTTTGTGCACGATGTGCATGGTTCTCTATCTCCGAACGAATACATGAAAAATACCGGCGCGCGGCCCCGCACCGGACGGTTGTTGCAGGGTCCAAATTATGTCGCAACGCGAGCGAAGCCAAACCGTGTTCGCGGGCATTCTTACCGCGGGCCGGTTTTCGGCGAGCGGCGATCGACTCCAAAATAAAAATGCGACAAGCTGAAACAGTTCCGCGATGCCGGCGTAGGGCCGCGGGTTGCGTCCCATCGAATCATAACGAACAACCATTCCATGAACATTCTACTGATCGGCGGCACCATCTTCCTCGGGCGTCACGTTGTCGAGTCGGCGCTCGAGCGCGGCCACACCGTCACGCTGTTCAACCGCGGCATGCACTTCCCGGAGCTTTTCCCGAACGTCGAGAAGATCCAGGGGGAACGTCTCGCCGACATCGACAAGCTGAAGGGGAGGAGCTGGGATGCGGTGGTGGACACGTGCGGCAGCTTCCCGCGGCAGGTTCGGGCTTCCGCCGGTCTGCTCGCCGATTCGGTCGGCCACTACACCTTCATCTCCAGCCTGAATGCCTACCCCGACATGAGCCGTCGCGATGTCGACGAGAGCGCGCCCGTTGCGCGACTGGAGGACGAGAGCGTCGAGGAGGTGACCTTCGAGACCTACGGCGGGCTGAAGGTGCTGTGTGAGGAGGCCGCCGAGGAGTTGATGCCGGGGCGGGCGTTGAACGTGCGTGCCGGGTTGATCGTGGGCCCGTGCGATTTCTCCGATCGCTTCGCCTACTGGCCGCGTCGCATCGCCGCCGGCGGTGAGGTGCTGGCGCCGGAGGGGCCGGAGCTGTTGACGCAGTTCATCGACGTCCGCGATCTGGCCGATTGGATCGTGCACATGATCGAGATCAACAAGGCGGGGACGTACAACACCACCGGCGCGCCGGGTGCGGTGACGCTCGGGGAGGTGATCGAGGCAAGCCGGCGACTCTCCGGCAGCGATGCCGCGGTCACGTGGGTCGATGAGACATTCCTGATGGAGCAAAGCGTTGGCCCGTGGATGGAGCTGCCGTTGTGGCTCCCCAGCACGGATGCCGACTCCGCCGGCTTCAACTTCGTCAGCAGCGCGAAGGCCGTCGCCGACGGGCTCACGTATCGTTCCCTCGACGACACCGTGGCGGCCACCCTCGAATGGCTGAAGACGCTGCCGGCCGATCGCCAATACCGTGCCGGTCTGAAGCCGGAACGCGAGGCGGAACTGCTGCGCGCGTGGCATGAGAGGTAGGGGGAAGGAAAGAAGAAAGAGGAGGGAAGAAGTGGGAGGAACGAAGTTGGAAGTCAGAGTGCGGAAGTCAGAAGTGGGAGGACAGGAAGTCGGAAGGCAGAGCTGAGGTGAAGTCGGAAGGCAAAGTGCGGAAGGCAGAAGTATGAGGAACTAAGTGTGCGGTGTCGGCACGAGCAGCGTGAAGCAAGAAGTTGTATATCTCGAAAATATACTACTTCATTTCGTTGGGGACCCCCGCAACTTGGCATTTGGCATTTGGCATTTGGCATTTGGCATTTGGCATTTGGCATTTGGCATTGGCCGGACATTCAGTGCTTCGATCCCTGCCCGCGGACAAAGATCTCGACGATCTCGGCATGCCCCCCCTGCTGCGCCTCGGTCAGGGGTGTGGCGTCGAACTCGTCCCTGGCGTTCACGTCGGCTCCTTTGCCGAGCAGCAGCTTGACGATGGCGAGGTTGCCGTTGCGTGCGGCCTCATGAAGCGGCGTGCGCTTGCGTGCATCGGCCGCGTTCACGTCGGCGCCGCGTTGGATCAGCAGCTTCGCCGCGTTCTGGTTCTGGGTTTCGGCGGCAACATGCAGCGCCGTGTAGCCACGATGGGCCCGCAGCCCAAGCTCGGCGCCACGATCGAGCAGAAGAGCGATGATGGAATCGCGTTTGTAATAGACCGCGTGAATCAGCGCGCTCCAGCCCTCGTTCCGATCCTGCAGATTCAGCTCGGCGCCGTGCGCCAGCAACAGCGCCACCATACCGGCGTTCCCGGCCCCGGCCGCGGCGTGGAGCGGCCCGCCGCCGCTTTCGGTGAGCGCGTTCGGATCGGCGCCGTGCGCCAGCAGCGTATCGGCGGTTGCCGTGCGGTCCGTCAGCGCCGCGAACAACAGCGGCGTGGCGTTGGTCTTCACGGCCCCGGCGTTGACGTCCGCGCCGTGCGCGATCAGAAATCCCGCGGCCTCCGCGCGTCCGTTTTTCGCCGCCACATGCAGCGGCGTCAGCCCGTCGCCGTCGAGCGCCGCCACCAATGCGGGCTTCTTCTTCAACTGCTTCGTCAGACTGCCGATGTCGCCGGCGGCGGCGGCCTTGTGCACGGCCGACGGCTTCCCCTTCGCATGCATCCGCGCGGGAATCGCCGTCGCACTGAAGGTGATTGCCGTGAACGTCAGCATCAGCAAGACGGGGCCGCCTGCCGTAACGCGTCGTGGAATGATCGAGCCGGGGTGCCTACTGCGCGCCATGTTCGCGGAGAATATCGATGATTGCCTGTTGCTTGCGGCCGATCGCGTGATCCAGCACGCTTCGCTTGGAATTGTCGCGGGCGTTGACGTTCGCGCGGCGGTCGATCAACAGTTCGACGATCGGCCGGAAGCCGAGGGCCGCGGCCATGTGGAGCGGCGTTTCGCCGGCGCTGTTCGCCGCGTTCGGGTTCGCGCCGCGGCGAAGAAGTAGTCCGGCGACGGCGGCACGATTGTTCGCCACCGCATAGTGCAGCGCCGTCCAGCCCTTCGCCGCCTTCGTGTTCACATCCACGTTCCGGGCGATGATCATCTCCAGCACCGGCAGAGCGCATCGCTCGGCGGCCACGTGGAGCGCCGTGCTCCCGTCCTTGGTTCCCCGCATCGGGTCGGCACCGGCGGTGAGCAGCTGCTGCATTGCCGCAACCTGGCCGTACGCGGTGGCGCTGTAGAACGGCGTGGCTCCCGAGGTGTCCGTCGCGTTGACGTCGGCGCCGCGCTCCAGCAGCAGGCCCATGATCTCGGTGCGTCCGGCGCCGGCGGCAACCGCCAGCGGCGTGGCCCCCTCACCGTTGCGCACGTCGGTCGGGACGCCGCGTTCCAGCAGCAGCTTCATGATCGCAACATGTCCCTTGGCGGCGACGAAGTGCAGCGGTGTCCAGCCTTGCTGCGTGCGCGCGTCGGCGGCACATCCCTTGCCGAGAAGCAGCGCGACCAGCTCGATGTGTCCCTCGCGGGCGGCCACGTGCAGCACCGTGGCGCTGTCCTTGTTTCGTGCGTCCAGCCGGGCGCCGCGTTCGATCAACAGATCCACGACGGCGCGTTTGGCGTCCTGCACGGCGCCGAAGAGCGGAGTTGCGAAGTTGTTGTTGCGCGCATCGATCTGCGCGCCGGAATCGAGCAACAGCGCCGAAACGGCTGCGTAGCCCGCCTGCGCCGCCGAATGCAACGGCGTTGCCTTCGCGTTGTTGGCGGCGTTGACATCGCCCCCGACCGACAGAAGCAGCCGGCAGGCCTCCAACCGTCCCTGCCACGCCGCGTAATGCAGCGGCGTGGAGCCCGCGCGGTCGGTCGCCTTCGGATCGGCGCCCGCGTCGAGCAGGGCACGGATAACGTCGAGGTTGCCGCCGTAGGCTCCCCAGTGTAACGGTGTCGCGCCGCCGTCGTCGCGGTCCTTCTCCGCCGCCGGGCGCGCCGACAAGATCGAGCGGACTTTCGCCGCGTCGCCGTTTCGTGCCGCGTCGTGGATCTCGCCTCCGTACAGTGCTCCCTGTGCAAGGGAGAGCGTCAGAAGCGCGATCGAGATGGTCCGTTTGTTGAACATCGATAGGGGTTGGGGACGGGGCTCATGCGTTTCGGTTCAATGCGAACTCCACGAACCCGAGCAGCGAACGCTTGGCGTCGCTCTCCGGGAACGGTGCGATCGCCTCGCGCGCGCGCGCGCAATATTCCACGGCGGTCTTCTCGGCGTAGACCAGGCCGCCGTACTGTGTCACGAACTCGCGCACGGTGCGCGAACGTTCCTCCGATTCCTCCCCCTTCTTGATCAGCGTCAGGATCCGCTTGGACTCCTTGCGCGGGGCCTGGTTCATCGAATAGATGAGCGGGAGCGTCAGCTTGCGTTCCTTCAGATCGTTCCCGGTCGGCTTGCCGATCGTGGCGCCGCTGGAGACGTAGTCGAAAATGTCGTCGCGGATCTGGAAGGCGATGCCCACCATCTCACCGTATGTGCGCAGGGCGAGGCGGGCCTCCGGGTCGTCGGTGGCACTGGCGGCGCCGAGCTCGCAGCAGGAACCGATCAGCGAGGCGGTCTTGTCCGAGATGATCCGGAAATATTCCTCCTCCTGAATGTCCAGCTTCCGTGACTTCTGGATCTGCAGAAGCTCCCCTTCGCTCATGCGCCGCACCGTCTCGGAGGTGATCTTCAGGAACGCGAACTCCTCGTGCTCCACCGCCACCAGCAGGCCGCGCGACAGAAGGTAGTCGCCGACCAGCACGGAGATCTTGTTCTTCCAGACGGCGTTGATCGAGGGAAGGCCGCGCCGTTCCTCGGCCTCGTCCACAACGTCGTCGTGCACGAGCGTGGCGGTATGAAGCAGTTCCACCATCGTGGCGGCCACGTAGCTTCTGCGCGAGACACCGCCGGCCACGTTCGCCGCGAGCAGCACGAGGATGGGCCGAACCTGTTTCCCCTTCTGGCGCAGGATATATCGCACGACGATGTCCAGCAGGAGCATGCGCGAGTTCATGGACTCGCGGAAGAACCTGCGGAACTCCTTGATGTGGCCTTCTATCGGTTGAGCGATCGCGTTCAGATCCATGAAGCGGGCTTCTCGTGGGTCGGCAAAGTACGGTCAATCGAAGCGGACACATGGCCGGGCGCGCCTGTTCGGTCGGCCGCGGCGATGATCCGTGTTATGTCGGGGACGGCGCCGTTACATGTGCCATCGGCGCTCGTGTATCTCACCGGGCACCTCGGCGGCCGCGCGCTGACGTGTTGCAACCGCCGCCACCAGGATGCTCAACTCGAACAGCCCGTACAGCGGTGCGGCCAGCAGCAACTGATTGAACGGATCGGGCGTCGGCGTGACGATCGCGGAGATGATCAGGATCACCACGATCGCATGGCGCCGGTACTTGCGCAGGAAGGTGGGCGTTATCACCCCGAAGCGCGCGAGCGCATAGCTCAGCATCGGCATCTCGAACACCACGCCGCAGGCAAGTATCAACCCCAGGACGAAGCTGAAATAGTTGGAGATCGTGAACTCGTTGGAGATCCCCTCGTAGGTGAACGTCGCGGTGAAGCCGAGCGATGTCGGGATCAACACGAAGTACGCGAATGCGACTCCCCCCAGGAAACAGGCGATCGTGGCCACCGTAACCCAGCCCGCCATCTTCCGCTCGCGTTCGTACAGGCCCGGCTTGATGAAGCCCCAGAACTGCCAGAGCACGAAGGGAATCGCAAGGATCAACCCGCTGATCAGCGCAACCTGGATCGACAGCGTCAACTGCCCCATCATCTCCAGATTCTGCAACGACTTCTTCAAGCCCAGATCCCGCCAGGGGCCCAGGATGATATCCTCCATGATCGTCTTCAGAAACACGCCGCAGGCGATCGCGCACAATATGAGCGCGATCAGCGCCTTGATGATGCGAGAACGAAGCTCCTCGAGGTGATCGAAGAACCCCATCTCCCGCCCCTCCTCCGATTCCGTCCCGGCAAGATCCTCGTCCCCCATCGAGCGAACGTCGGACGGTTGACCGGTCATCCCCATGAACATGTTGTACGGCGCGGTCTGCCCGGCATTGGTCTGCCATGCCGCATCGCCGCCCCCTTCGTCCGGGCGTGGTTGTTGGCGAGGTTCCGGTGCGTCGTCGTCGTTCGTAGACATTGATACCTGCGATTCGTAAGTCGAGCAGGGGCCTGATTGACCGGGCCCGCGTGATACTGGTGTCGAGCCGTGCGGCTCCGCGTTGCCGTTCGGCGGGAGAATTGCCTCCCCCGGAAACCGCGGTGGGCGCCCGTTGCAGGGCCTCGTCGGCTATGCGGTTGCGCCGATCGGCTCCCCCGGGCGTTCGCCGGCGGCGGACATCTGCTCGGGGTAGAGCGGGAACCCGCCGCAGAACTCCTGCACCTCCTCCTTCACCCGAGCAAGCAGATCGGCGTTCGTGCTGTCGGTCACCACGCGATCGATCAGTTCCGCGATCCTCTCCATCTCGGGCTCCTTCATGCCGCGCGTGGTCATCGCCGGGGCGCCGAGGCGGATGCCGGAGGTGATGAGCGGCGACTTGTCGTCGAACGGCACGGCATTCTTATTGCACGTGATCCCGGCGCGGTCGAGCGCAACCTCCGCCGCCTTGCCGGTGATGTCCTTGTTGCGGAGATCGACCAGGATCAGATGGTTGTCCGTCCCCCCTGAGATCACGTTGTAGCCGCGCGCCATCATGGCCGCCGCAAGCGCCTGCGCATTGCGGATCACCTGGCCGGTGTACGCCGCGAAGTCATCGCCGAGCGCCTCGCCGAACGCCACCGCCTTGGCGGCGATCACGTGCATCAGCGGACCGCCCTGGATGCCGGGCATCACCCAGCTGTCGATGATCTCCGACATCATCTTCACGCGGCCGGACTTCGGCGCGGTGATGCCGAACGGGTTCTCGAAATCCTTCCCCAGCATGATCAGTCCGCCGCGAGGGCCGCGCAGCGTCTTGTGGGTCGTGGAGGTCACCACATGGCAGTGCTCGATCGGGGAGTTCAGCCGGCCGGTCGCTATCAGGCCCGCCGGGTGCGCGATGTCGGCCATCAGGAACGCGCCCACCTCGCGCGCGATCTCACCGAAGGTCTTGTAGTCGATGTTGCGGCTGTACGCCGAAGCGCCCACGGTGATCATCTTCGGCCGATGCTCGCGCGCCTTGGCCCGAACGTCGTCGTAGTCGATGAATCCCGTCTCGCGGTTCACGCCGTAGGAGACGAACTTGTAGAACTTCCCGGAGAAGTTCACCGCCGGCGAGCCGGAGGCCACGGGCACGCTGCGCGGGCTGGCCGCCTCGCCCGGCGTCGTGGAGGGCCGGGCGCGCTTCGTCTCGTCGCCGGAGGAGTTCTCGGAGGTCGAGGACGGCGAGATCCTCGATCACGGCC
>CAZJYH010000116.1:0-10477 GCA_964549365.1 uncultured Alphaproteobacteria bacterium | reverse complement strand
AGCCGCGAGCTGGGCGGCGCGGGGCTGGGGTTGTCGATCGTGCAGTGGATCGTGGAGATCCACGGCGGCACGATCAACGTGGAGAGCGAGCCGGGACAGGGGAGCACGTTCATCGTGCGCCTGCCGCTGCTGGAGGAGACGCCGAAGCCGGAGACCATCGCCGCGCCGGCGCACAAGGCCCGGGCGTTCGAGCTGAGCCGCTTGCTGAAGCGCGCACGGATGATCCGCAAGACGAGCGAGGGGGAGTGATGTGGGCGGCTCAGACGTTCGGCCGCGCCGCCGAGCCGGCCAGGATGCCGCCGTCGATGTGCAGCTCCGTTCCGGTCATGTACCCCGATTCGTCGGAGGCGAGGAACACCGCGGCCCCGGCAACCTCCTCGACGGTGCCGAAGCGGGCAAGCGGCGTCTCCTTGACGAACTCTTTCACGCGCGCCGCGCGGTCCGGCCCGTCGCCGAGCATTGCGTTCCACATCTCGGTGAGGATCGCGGCCGGATGGATCGAGTTCGCACGAACCGCGAGGCCCTGCTCGGCGCAGTAAAGCGCCACGGTCTTGGTGTGGTTGCGCACGGCCGCCTTGCTCGACGCGTACGCCGCCGCCCCGGGTATGCCCACGATGCCGGAACGCGATGAGATGTTGATGATCGAGCCGGCACCGCTCGGCCGCATGGCGCGGATGGCGGCACGGCAGCCGAGAAATACACCGTCCAGATTCGTGCGATGCACCGCGCGCCACACCTCCAGCGACGCATGCTCCGGGTTGTGCAGCGCCATCCCCTCCTCGAAGCCGGTGATGCCGGCGTTGTTCACCACGATGTCCACCCTTCCCCAGTCGGCCATAAGATCGGCCATTGCCCGTTCCCAGTCTCCCTCCTCGCGCACGTCGAGCCGTGCATATCGCGCCGACGAGCCGAGCGATGCGGCGGCCGCCGCCCCTTCCGGATCGCGGATATCGGTGAGCAGAACGCGAGCCCCCTCGCGCACGAACGCGCGCGCGATCGCCAGCCCGATGCCGCGGGCGGCGCCGGTGACAAGAGCGGTCTTTCCGTCGAGACGATGCATGCAAGCCTCCTGCATGAAGTAGGTGTTCGTGTGCGTAGTGATTCAGCGGCGCCTATCCCCGCTGCTTTCTTCCGCCGGTCTTGAGCGAGTCGTAGATGGCGAGGTAGCTGGCGTATCTCCCCTCGTCGATCTCGCCGGCCTTCACCGCCGCGCGCACGGCGCAGCCCGGCTCGTGTGTGTGCGTGCACGGAGCGAACCTGCAGGACTGGAGATGATCGAGGAACTCCACGAAGTACGCGTCCAGCTCCTGCGGCTTCAGGTCCCAGATCCCGAACTCGCGCAGCCCGGGCGTGTCCACCAGGTAACCGCCGCCGGGGATCGCAAGCATCGCGGAGCTGATCGTGGTGTGTGTGCCGCGCCTGTCCTTCTCGCGCACCACGGCAGTGCGCCGCTCGTCGCGTCCGAGGATCGCGTTCGCCAGCGACGACTTCCCCACGCCCGACTGCCCGATCAACACGCTCGACTTGCCGCGCAACACGGCGCGCAGTTCGTCGAGCCCCTCCTCGGTCACGGTGCTGGTGAAGAGCGTCGTGTAGCCGATCGCGGCGTAGACATCCACATCCTCGCGCAGCAGCTCCTCCAGTTCGCCGTCGACGGTGTCCATCTTGTTCAGCACGATCACCGGCGTCATCCCCCCGAGCAGCGCGGCCACCACGTAGCGGTCGATGATCGTGCGGCGGAAGTCCGGGCGGTCCGCGGCGGCAACCGCGAGCAACAGATCGATGTTCGCCGCCACCACGTGCTGCATCCGCTCCTGGCCGGCGGCGTTGCGTCCCAGATGCGTGCGGCGCTCCTCGATGTGATGGATCAGCCCACGCTCCCCTTCCAGCGGCTGCACGCGCACGAAGTCGCCCACCACCACCAGCGTCGCGTTCCCGTTCTCCGATGACGCGCCGCGCTTCACGCGACAGGCCAGCACCGCACCCCCGTCGTCGAGCTTCACGTCGTGGCGGCCGCTCTCGGCAACGATCACCTGGCCCCGCGGCAGCCGCTCCACGTCGCCGACCTCATCGATCGTAATCGCTCGCGGGCGCATGCGCTCCTGCCCGGCAACGATCACGTCGTTGTCGGCATCGATGCGTTGGGCTCGTTCGCGATTCCCCTTCACCCAGTCCTTCTGAACGCGACGGAACCTGCCCTGCCGGCCGTTATTTCGATTCTGTTCTGCCACAGTCGTATGCGTATCCGGGCTAAGATACAGCGGCCGGGGCCGTCGTGGAATCGCCGAGGAACGATGACCGCCTGTTGAACCATCATACCGCCTCGGGATCCTCCAACAACGATCGGATGCAGGAACAGGCCGGACGGACAGCAGTGTCTCAGTTTGCATGGATGGCCGGCGGCAACACCCGGATAGGCCGCACCTATGGCGCTTGAATTCTGGTGATCAACGCGCACTATAGATAGGTCGCATCTCCGACGCTCGGGACGGACGATCTCTCAGCCGCGTAGCGGCGGCCCATTTATAGCAATCGGCGCCTTCTCGTGCTACCAAGCCGCGTAGCGGCGGCCTATGATCAAGGAGGCAGTACTCATGTCAGCGGGGGGCATTCCCCAAACGCAGACACCACCAAACGGACAGCGTATGCGGCGCCCCCCACGGACCTTGCACTGAACAAAGGTGAAGACCGGCTCCGCGGATGACACCGTTCGAGGGGTTGACAAGCCCCGCGGAATCTTCGGCGGGCCGCCGACGTTATATTCACCACGGTCGTACTTCAACACAAGGAACAGGTTATGGCGGAACGGGGCAGACGCATTGTGGTGACCGGGGCAACCGGGCTGATCGGCCGCAAGATCGTTGCGCGCCTAGCGCAGCAGGGTGACCGTCCGATCGCGTTCGTCCGCGATCCCGACGCGGCACGAAGGGCGAACCTCGGAGCGGCGGAGTACGTCGCGTGGTCCAGTTCGATGCGCGATGGCGCATGGGTTGATGCCGTCGACGGCGCCGATGCGGTGATCCATCTGGCCGGAGCGCCTGTGGCGAAGCGGTGGAGCGCGCGGCAGAAAGATCGCGTCCTTCGCACCCGCGTCGACGGAACGCGCCACCTGGTGCAGGCGATCGCCGCCGCGAAGCATCCCCCCGGCATCCTGCTCAGCGGCAGTGCCGTGGGATACTACGGCACATCGACCACGACGACGTTCACCGAGGACTCGGGGCCGGGGAGCGACTTCCTCGCAACCACGTGCGCGGCGTGGGAGCACGAGGCCGACGAGGCGAGGAAGCTGGGCCTGCGTGTTGCGACGATACGCATCGGGATCGTGCTGGCGCTCGACGGCGGCGCGCTGGAGCGCCTCATCACCCCGTTCAAGTTCTTCATCGGCGGCCCGGTTGCGCCGGGAACACAGGCGTTTCCCTGGGTGCACGTCGACGACGTGGTGAGCATGTTCATGCAGGGTCTGGATAATGCCGCGTTCAGCGGTGCGCTGAACGCTGTGGCTCCGGGGATCGTCACCGCCCGCGAGTTCGCGAAGGAGCTGGGGCGTGCCCTCGGGCGCCCGGCGTTATTCACGGTGCCCCGCTTCGTCATCCGGCTGATCATGGGTGAGGGGGCGTATATCCTCACCGAGGGACAGATCGTGCGCCCGGAACACACGCTCGCGGCGGGCTATCGCTTCGCTTTCAGCGAGATTGGAGAAGCGATCCGGGATCTGTTGTCGCGCCGGTAGCGCGTATTTACGGCCATTCGCCGCCGTTTTCGAAAAAATTCTTCGAACCACCATCCCGACGCTAACTTTTTGCAATCACTCGTGTTTGTTTATCGAGCACGGCAGAAGAACCATTTGTCACGCTGTGACAAATCGCGAACAATCGGGTCTTATCTGTGCTCACACGTTGCAAACAGAACAATCGGAAGAGCTATCGAAGTCGAGCGAGTACGTTGTACTGTGGCCCTGCGCTGCTCAGGAATCCAAACTCTCCGGCGCAATCACTGAGCCAGACCCTCCGCGTCACGCCATTGCCGGCGTTGAATCGGAACATGGAAAGCGTGAGGCATTGAGCACAAACCCCGGTTCTCAGTGCATCAACGTTCAACGGAGCGAAAGCGCCCCGTTGCGGTGATGATGAGGGACAGTCAATGACGAGCCCGCGCTCGATGGTTCCAACGATGTTGGTACCGCCGAATGCGCCTCAATGCGATTCGGCGTTTTCGTTTTGTGCCGGTTCGCGCCTTGCGGGCCTCAACGTCGGTACCGTGGAACTCCGATGTGGCCTGATCCCCAACTACTTAATACCACGTAAGGGACGTTACAGCAGAATCGTTACGGTGATTACGCAGTGTGCGTGCGTTTACCCTTCAATGACACGAAACGAGTAGGAGATCTACCATGCCAGGGACAACCGTACGTTCCAAGCTCCGCCTTGCGAAGGCAGCCGGGAATGCCCCAGATGAGATTTTCGCCAATGATGGATTCAGTGTTCCGGCACAAAGTGATGTCCGTTTGAATCCGCTGGCCGATCTCATCGATGACGCTACATTCGCGCTTCTGCAGCAGCACAAGCTGGTCGATCAGAAGGCGCTTCGTGACTATCAGATTCGCAAGTCGTACCGCGAAATGCGCGAGCGCATGTCCGCCGGCGATGCGATCGACAAGCTGCAGCAGATGCATCCGTACCTGCAGTTCGACACCATTCGGAAGATCGTGTACCAAATGTCGTCCAAGATCTCGTAGGCACACGCCCACGAGCGCTGGAGCCCCCCCCCCCAATACAATTTCGAGCGAGCATGCCGACGGTAGTCGGCGCGCTCGCTCGATTTGTTGTACCGGCCGTGGCAAACGCGCGGCGCTCAATAGAAGCCGAAGCTGCCGGGATTCAATCCGCAGGCAAACCGCCCGGCCACGCCCCCGTCCCGCCCGAATATCAACACCTCCCCCGGCGACGCGTAATCGCGCACCGTGCCGAGATATACGTCGCCGTTCGGCGCGCAGCCGACCGAATAGAAGATCGTTGCCGGCCACGCCGACGCGGGCACGAACGTACGCGGCGCCGAGAGAGGCCCGGCAAGGTCGATCGCCAGCAGACCATCGCTCCCCACCACGTAGCAGATCAGACCCAGCTGATCGATCGCCATCTCGCGCCCCGAATGCACCTCCCATCGGCGCGTCACGCCGAGCGTGCGCGGATCCAGCTCAACCACCCAGCCGAGCGAATCGGGGAGCCCGACCAGCACATACAAACGCCCGAGCACGGGAACCGCGATGATGTCCCGAGGGTCGGGCCCGATCGAGAACTCGTTGCGCATCGCGAACGTGCGCGCATCGAGCACCGTGATGGTGCCGGCACGCGGTTCCGAGGCCCGCAGGTTCCCGAGCCCGGAGTTCGCGACGAACACCGCCCCCTCGGCGACGGCAACGCCCTCAGGCGCCGGGCCGACGCGCACGACGGTATCCAGACGCAGCGTGCGCGGATCGAAGACCGTGAGCGAATCGCCGAAGCATGTGGCCGCCATGCGTGTGCTGTCGATGAACGCGAGCCGTCGCGGCTGATTCCCCGTCGGCAGACGCAGTCGCCCGGCCGAGCGCCCGGTGCCGCACGCGATCACCTCGATCGTCTCGGACGTGGAGACAGCGATGTAGGCCAGCCCGCCGCGCACCTCGACGTCGTTCGCCAGATCGCCCAGACGCTCCCCCGGATTGCGGGCGGCGAAGTAGTCCTGCACGGCCGTGGAATCGGCCGGATTGTAGAGTGTGATCGTCGCGTTGTCGCGGCGCCAGAGCCCTTCGTTCACCGCCAGCACGCCCGCCGCCGGCGGCGCCACGTCCGGGCGCGCGGGCGCCGTGGGATCGGGCACGCAGGCCGCCGGCAGCAACGCCGCCGCGAGAAACCCGAGCGCATACATGCACTGTTCAACGGCACGGAATAGCCGGGGTCTTCGCGAGGAGGAGCGAAGCGACGACGTGGCGATCTCCCCGGGTTCGCAATGCAATGCGGGAAGATTGCCACGCTCCGTGAGGTCGCCCCGATAGGATCGGGATCTTCGCGAGGAGGAGCGAAGCGACGACGTGGCGATCTCGCCCGGTTCGCAATGCAATGCGGAGAGATTGCCACGCTCCGTGAGGTCGCCCCGATAGGATCGGGGTCTTCGCGAGGAGGAGCGAAGCGACGACGTGGCGATCTCCCCGGGTTCGCAATGCAATGCGGGAAGATTGCCACGCTCCGTGAGGTCGCCCCGATAGGATCGGGATCTTCGACTCGCAACGACGAGAGAATCTTCGATGGTTCTCGACAGGTTGAGTATGAACAACATGAAGCGCATGAGATCACCGCCTAGCGATATCGCATCGTCAACATCAAACGGAACGAGCGCCCCGGCATGGGGAACCCGGCCACCACCTGATACTCGTGATCCAGAAGATTCGCGCACTCGGCGCGAAGGGCGAGCGCCCCCCACGTGGCCGTGGCGTTCACGCCGACGACGGCATACCGTGGAAGCATCGAGGAGTACTCGTTCGTCGGACCGGAGAATCGATGGCTGGCGTACTGCCACGTCACGCCCAGATTGAACGCGGCGAGACGCGCTTCCACCGCGCCGTTGAACAGCTCCTCCGGCGCGTACGGCAACAGCTTTCCGTCGGCGGCGGCGCCCGAGCGATCCTCGGCACGCTGCCGCGTGTAGCTGAGGCGCACACCGACCGCATCGTCGAACAACGCGCCGGCCGCGCTCAGCTCGAACCCGCGCGTGAGCACCGAGGCCACGTTCCGCGCACTCCAACTGACGGGGCTGCGCGGCACCGAGACGATCTGATCGCGGACATTCAGCAGGAACAGATTCGCCTCCAGCGCCACAGCGTCGTCCAACTCGTACGTCAGCCCGACATCATAGCCCTCGCCACGCTCCGGGCGCAGATCGCGGTTGCCGAAGTTCAGGTAATACTGCTCGGTGAAGCTGGGGGCCCGATACGTCATCGCCGCGTGGCCGCGGGCGCGCAGCGGCAGATCGCCGACGCGCCACACGAGGCCCACCGCCGGAACGGCCACAGCGCCGAGATCGGAGTAGAGATCGGCGCGGACGCCCGCGTCCAGCACCGTCTCGCCGCCGAGGAACCCCGGCGCCAACGCCCACTCGGCGCGCGCGGCGAGGCTCCAGACCATGCGCCGGACATCGGCGCCGACGCCGGGATCGAGGTTGTCACCCCGAAGCGACGCGTACGAACAGGAAGCGTTCGCCGTGAGCACCGCGTCGGCGGCGATCGCTCGGCGGGCACGAAGATCGAGAGCCGCATCGCGGGCGTCGTAGTGGTTGTCGAGCCCGTCGGGTCCGGCGATGCGGGCGTCGGGGTCGCGATAACGGAGCAGGCCGTAACGGCCGCTCAGCACCGCGTCGAGCCGCCACCCGGCCGCGTCCACGCCGACAGCGGCATTCGCGGTCAGCTCCCGCTCGGTCAGCCGCGCGCGCAGCCCCTCGCGGTTCCCCTGCACCACCGCGCCGGGAACTCCGCGTTCGGAGATCATCCCGTTCGCGCCGGCCGAAGCGCTCATCCCCGCGCCCCTGTACGTCCACGCGGCGTTTGCGTACAGCTCGCGCATGTCCGCGTTCTCACGATGAACCGTGGATTCCGATCCGAACTCCCGGAACGTGAACGGGTACGCGCCGTCCGACCGCATGCCGTGCACGCCCCCCTGCCACGCGGAGCCCCCGCCGCCGGAGCCCGATGCCGCCACGCCCGCACGAGCCTCCCCGAACGAGCCCGCGCCGAGATGCGCCCGCACGTCGAGCGCGGTGTCCGCAGGAGCCCGCGTTATGATGTTGATCACGCCGCCAAGAGCGTTCGCACCGTAGAGCACCGCGTCGCCGCCGCGCACCACCTCCACCTGCTCCAGAGCGTCGGCCGGAATCGTCCCGAGATCGAACGCATCGCTCGCGCTCGATCGATAGCGAACGCCGTCGAGGAGCACCACGGTCTGCTGCGCCGACGTGCCGCGCATCGATATCGTGCGCAGCCCACCGAGGCCGCCGTACTGCTTCACGAACGCCCCCGGCACATGCGCCACCACATCCCCGAGATCCACCGCGTTCGCCGCCTCGATCTGCCGACGCGTGACGGCCGCCAGCGGCAGCGCAGCCCGCGTCGTCCGCGCCGGCAGGCTGCTCGCGGTGACGCGTACCTCCGGCGTCGTCCGCGCCTTCAGCGTGTCGGTTGAACGGCGACGGATCGCTGTCGTATCCTGGGCCTGAAGCCCGCCGGCGCACAGCACCAGGAGCAGCAGCGCCGATCCCCACCATCTCACCCGGCATAAACGGGCAAGCCCCGCGCCGCGCACAAGGCCTGAGCCCGGTGCACGACGCGAGATTCTCCGCTCGTGTATCGATCGATTCGAGTGCATGGGGTTGTTCTCCTCGCAAGCAGCCCGGTCGTGCCGACGCACTATCGTACCACGACCAGCCGGACCAACATCGGCGCCGCGCCATCGAGTGCCACGCGGACCATGTACGTACCGGGCTCCAGCCCGGAGACGTCCAGCGCGAGCCGTGAGGCACCGGCCGGGGCCGCGACGTCGGCAATCACGCCGCGATCGCGCCCGAGCGCATCGAACGCAACCGCGCGTACATGTCCTGCGCGTTCGACCCGCAGGCTCAGCACGGCTGCCCCGCCGTTGACCGGATTGGGTATCACGATCGCCGAGACCTGGTCATGCGCAGCCGCCCCCACACCCGAGGCCGCGTGATGCGCTGCCACCACGGCGTCGAGATCGAACCCGTTCAACGTCGCATCCCAGAACGGATGCGCGCGGTTCTCCTTCACGATCGCGGTCACGTCGCGGATGCGGACGTACCGCACAGAGTCGAGCCCGACGTCGGCGAGGTCGAACGCATCGCCGCCGGAGACCGACGGCTCCGCCGGATCGCGCCCCCCGTCGGTCGGGGTCACGCCCGCGCATCCGTGCAGCGTGAGCGTATCGAACGCGAAGGGGACGAACTCCACGCCGTCGCGACTGACGGCCACCTGCCCCGGCTCCGCGTAGGTGCGCTCGCGGCCGCCGATCGTGTAACGAAACGCGTTCTCGAAGACCGTGAAGTCCGCGCCGGGACCGTCGACGATCGGAGCGCGATCGAACCGCAGCACGATCTCCCCGCCGAGCCCCAGCGCCAGGATCTGCGCGCCGTCCACGGTCGGCACCTCCGGAAGCGCCGTCGAGTCCGGCAGGCCGAGCACATTGCCGGGATAGAACTGCGCGCCGACCCCCGCCCCTTCACCCGGGGTGAATCGCTCCACCCCGTCGGCACCGTATGCGCTCCACGGCTGCGCGCGAAGAACGCCCGCGGCCGCCGTCAACGCAACGCCGGCCATCAAAGCAATACGAGCCGTCAGCGCGAGACGGCCCGGCGAAACAGGGCGGGCGCTCATCGCACCACCTGCATCGTCCGGCTGAACATCGCGCCGCCGCACCGCAGCGTGTAGACGTACGCGCCGCTCGGGAGCGCTCCCGCGTTGAGCGTGACGGCGTACGTGCCGGCCTCCATCTCGCGATCGACGAGCGTCTCGATCGCCTGGCCGTCCGCCGCGAACAGTCGCAGCGCAACGCGTCCCGGCGCGTTCACCGTGAAGCGGATCACCGCCGAGGTCGCCGCCGGGTTCGGGACGTTCTGCTCGAGCACCGCCGCCGAGGCCGTCACGGGCTCGCGCTCCACCGACGCGACCAGCGTCGAAAGGCTGAACACCACCACCGCAGAGTCCGCGCTGTAGTCCGGCGCGAAGGCGCTCGCCACGAAGACCTTGTCGCCGTAGGCGGCGATCCCCTCCGCCTTGCCGCCCGTCTGGAACGTCCGCATGCCGGTCGGGCCGATGGAACGGACGTCGCCGGCATAGGTGGTCACCAGCACGCGCGGATCGGCCCCGGGCACGTAGAGCGCCTCGCGGGGTCCGTCGAAGCCCGAGGTTCCGGTCGGCAGGCGCCCGGGCACGCTCCACGCCTCGAAGTTGATCGGGACCACCTCATGGCCGCCGTTCATCGTCACCAGCAACCCCTGCTCGGTGACGGCGATTTGATTCGCGCCGCGGCCGAGGACGGTATCCGGAAGGATGCTCGGAGTGAACTCGAACCAGTCCACAAGCGAACGCTGCGCCCCCAACGGCCCGCGATCCAGCATGTAGATGCCCACGGCACCGGGACGCGTCCCCGCCAACGGGGCGCCCATGAACGGCCGGAGGCTCGTCATTAATCGCGCGGCGGTGCGGCCTGCGCGATCGATCACGAGCAGGTATCCCATCGTGTCGGTCGTCGAGCCGCGGGACTCGGTGACGAACAGGTACGCCCCGCCGCCGGAGACGCCGTCGAGCCTGGCGCCGCCGTCGGCACCGTACACCGTGCGCCATGCCGGGTCCGACGGGCCGGGCTTCGCCGCGCGGAGCGTGTCGCCGATCACCATGAAGAGCGAGTCGACGGCAGGATCATAATGGAAACGGAGGGGC
>CAZJYH010000115.1:0-10486 GCA_964549365.1 uncultured Alphaproteobacteria bacterium | reverse complement strand
GAATGTTGTGCCGGAAGTGAGAATGTTGTGCCGGAAGTGAGAATGTTGTGCCGGAAGTGAGAATGTTGTGCCGGAAGTGAGAATGTTGTGCCGGAAGTGAGAATGTTGTGCCGGAAGTGAGAATGTTGTGCCGGAGTTGACTCCGGCACCCCGGCCAGAGCCGTACAATTTGTCTGCATCGCACCGCGACGGATACTATCTTTGCCCTGCCTCGATTTGGTCGCGCCCGGTACCCCCATGTACTTTCCTGCGTTCCAACCCACCGTCGTGCCGACCAACCATGATCGGGCTGAATCAATCGGCCCATCTTCCCTGTGCCTATCTCACGTCGCTCCTGGACACCCAATGGAAGACGAGATTTCACGGCAACTTGTCGGGTTCTATCATGATCTGATGGAGACCCTTCTCGACAGGCGCGAGTTGTTCGCACGCGTGCTCACCGAGAAGGTGGCGGGGGTAGTGCCGAGCCACGGCATCGTGATGGTGCTCGACTCCGAGGAACACGGCGACGATCCGGCCGGGTTCGAGAATGTGGCGCACGTTCACGTGGGCCGCGGCCTCGAGAACCTCGAACCGTCGTCGGTCCGCATGGAACAGATGGAACGCGGCAAGGACATGTTCGCCCGGCTCGTCTCGAACTCGATGGAGGAGTTGAAGGATGCGATGAGCCATCGCTATCCGGACCACACGGCCATGCACACGCACTGGCTGGAAGTGGACGCGACGCCGCGCATGGCGCTCTGCATCTGCCGCGTGGATCTCCCCGATGCACAGATCGGTCCGTTCGTCGACCAGGATCTGCGAACGCTGAACACCATCTCCCCACATCTCATCCTCTGCGCGCGAATGTATGCCGAGATCACGCGCGTCAGCCGCATCAGCTTCGACTTCTTCGCACTCCGGTGCGAGGAGCTGGCCGCGCAGTACGAGCTCACCTCCTCGGAGTATCGCGTGCTGCGCCTGATGGTCGACGGCGCGACGAACAAGGCGGTGAGCGATGAGTTGGGCATTTCGCCGGCCACCGTCAAGACGCATATCTCCCACATCATGCAGAAGACCGGCTGCCGCAATCGAAGCGATCTGATCGGCAAGCACTTCGCATCGAAGAACATCACGGTACCCCGATGATTCCGGCACATCAACCTAAAGTCTGATGTGCATCGCCCGGTGAGGCCGTACTTTGGGCACTGTCCAGAATGCGTACTCTTCTACGGAAACAATTGCGCACCTGGTGCTAATAGTGGACCCGGCAAGCGCACAGCATTGCTTCGTACTGCCAAGCGATGTCTATCGGCAAACCCGGGAATTCCATGTAGATGCGGCCATCACAGCACTTTGCTCAAATGGCCTGAGGCTCTGCCGACTGGGGGGGAGGCAGGGCCTCGCTATTTCCTCCACCGCCGTCACCGAACCCGATCACCGACGCACCTTGAACGCCACGCTTGGCACGTTGAACACGACCCCACGCCGATGTGGTTTCACGTTCAGCATTTCCCACGAGCCCCGCTTCCCTCTTCTGCCCTCCGCCTCAGCCTTCCCGTTCCGTGAGGCCCGCGAGGAACTGCAGCGCCGCATGGGCCGAAAGCCGCGCGGTGATGTTGTCGCGATCGTACCGAGGGTTCATCTCGGCGATGTCCAACGCTACGGTTCGCGAGCAGCGCCCGAGCAGTCGGGCCGCGGCCAGCAGCTCCCGCGCCTCCAGGCCGTTCGGCAGCAGGGCAGAAACGCCGGGGGCATCGGCGCCGCGCACGCCGTCGATGTCGAGCGTGCCGTAGACGGGGCGTTCGCCGGAGGAGGCGAGCAGGTACGCGGTGCCGAGCGATTCGGAGAAGCCGCGCGCGCGAATCTCGTCGAGCGTGATGATACGCCCCCCCTTCCCGATCAACCAGGCCGCATGCGCCTCCGCGTTCGCGAAGCCCTGGATCCCGAACGCGACCAGATTCTCCGCCGCGACGATCCCCTCCTCCACCAACATCCGGAACGACGTCCCCGAGTTGCGCGACGGGTTCGGCGGCCGCACGTCGAGATGCGCGTCGACGTTCACCGCGCCGAGCGCCCCGTGCACGGCGTGCACTCCGGCCGCGGCGGCATACGTGATGTCGTGGCCGCCGCCGAGCACCAACGGGATCATCCCATGCTCGCAAACCGCGCGGACCACTGTCGTCAGCCGCTCGTGGATCTCCTCGAGCGTGCCGTCGGTCCGGATATTGCCGAGATCGCACAGGAAGTCCTGCGGCAGCGAGCGCCCGGTGCCGACGTCGTACGGCGTGGCGCGATAGAGCATCGCACGGATCGCGTCGGGCGCCTCGGCCGCGCCCACGCGCCCGCCGTTGCGCTCCACGCCGATGTGCTGCGGAACGCCGATGAGCGCGGCGCGTGCGCCGGAGGGGACGGCCTCCACGACGCGCGCGGTGCGGTCGCCCATGCGCGGATCGTCCGGATCGTTCTTCGTGAAGAAGAGCCCGGCATCGGCCGGTGAGATTGCGTCGGCAAGCGGAAGGAGTGTGAACACGATCGTGTCGGGAAGGATGGGAGGGCCGCCCTGTTGAACGCGTGGCCCATGAAACAAACGGCCTGCGGAGAGGGGGGCGTCAGAAACGCCAGGTGAAGCTGGTGACCGGAACGATGAACGGGGAGCTGAAGAGCGCGAGCCCGAAGTCCGCCGAGAGGCGCTCGTTCGTCACGCGGACGCCGAGCATCGAGACGGTGTTCTGCGGCCGCGTGAGGTCGTTGTTCCAGATCTCTCCCACCCACGAGACGTCGTCGCGGCCGAACGCGGGAGCGTCGAAGCCGAGCGCGGCGCCGACCGATCCGGTGTAGCGCAACGTCACCTCCGTCGTGTCGAGGTTGAAGAACTGGAATCTGAGGTTTGCCTGCTCATCGCCCGAGACGCGGTAGAAGAGCATCGCGGAGTAGCGCCCATTGCCGATCGGGAACGTGCCGACGCCGTAGGCATGCACGTATGGGTAGTCCGAGGTGATCAGCGAGTAGGTTCCGCCGACGGCGAGCTCGAAGTCCTGCGAGCGCTCCAACGTGAACTTGGCGCCGACGTGAATCAGTTGCGATCGGAGCGCGATCCCCGGCACCACGGTTGCTCCGGCGGTCAGCGTCACCACGTTGCCGATGCCGAACCCGCCGTACAGGAAGCCGAGCTCGTAGTCGCTGATGAAGCCGCCGGGGCCGTTCGGCGATGCGCTCGGCATGAGGAAGTGCGTGGGCCGCCGCCGGTACGGACCGTTGGCGAGGATGAACTCGCCGATCATGCTCTTGCGCAGCGTGACGATGCCGAACTCCGTGCGCACGGTGATCGTCGAATCGGTATAGCCCACAAGGTTGCCGCGGAAGGAGTCGCCGGTCTTCATCAACACGATGTAGGCCAGGCTGTCGCGCGGTTGCGCGCTCGCGTGGGAGCAGGCGAGGAAGCCGAGGAGGGCAACAGCGAGAACAAATCCGCGTGCGGCCAACCCTTTTTTACAGAAGACAATTGCAACGTCGTACACAGGCGCGTATATTTGGCGTCCTTTCCAGCCCGGATGGCGGAATTGGCAGACGCGCTATATTCAGGGTGTAGTGTCCGTAAGGGCGTGCAGGTTCGACTCCTGTTCCGGGCACCCAAAAGACGTGAGACGGTGAAGGTTATCCTTCACCGTTTTTCGTTTCCGCCCACATGCGGTTGTGTCGAACGAATGTGTCATTGGGAAGCACCTCGGATCGGTCGGAACTGCGTGGACCATCGCGGACGGCTGAACATATCACATCGCGGACGCACGGCGCAAGCCCGCAACACATTTGACCGGCCGCCGGTCGCTAATCGCCCACCACTTCCCAGTCGGACATGATCATCGTGTAGTCGACGATCTCTCCGTCGGCGACGATCTCCTTCCCCACCAGCGTATCCAGCACGTCGTCATGGAACGGGTTGCCGTCGCGGCGGCGGAGCACGTATCGCTCGTCTCCGGCGAGGAGCATCACCGCATCATGTCTGCTCTTCGAATCGCCTCCGAAGGGCTGCACCACCACTTGACCACGCAACTTCGTCATCGAGGCACCATCTGATTTCGTCTGCGGAAGGGATCACCGGCCCGGGAAGAACCGAGGGCCGGAGCGGACGACGCAAGATGCGGAGAAGATCGGCACGGCGCTTCACCGAATTGGCCGATCGCCCCGAACGAAGCCGGGGCGATCGGTTGAAACCGCCGTCGCCGTGCGGCGGCATTGTTTCGGTTCGGAGTTGTACCGCACCCGCCGGCAACGATCGAGCCGGAGGCGGACTTCATCGGTCTCGATACGATCATCAACGGAACGGCGCCGAACATTGCCGCCGGGGCTATCGCTGCTCCAGCTCGCGGTACGACGTCACCTTCCCTCCCTGCTCCCAGACCACCAGCGCGACGCCGCGCGACACCTGCGCCTCATCCTCCTTCGCCTTGCCGTCGCGGCGGCCGAGCACGACGTGAATGTTCGACGGACCGGATGCGGCCCCCTTCGCCGCGCGCCCGGCAGGACCCGGCCCCGCCACGGAGAAGGAGAGCACCTGCGAATCGCTCAGCTCGGTCGACTTGATCAGCTTCTTCAACATCGAGCCGATCTTCTCGGCCCCCGCCCCCTCCTTCATCGCCTTGGCGACCGGCACCGACTTTGCAAGCTGTTGCCCGTCGACGCTCAACTGCCGACGCCGCATGGCGCGCATGGGCTCATCGGTTGCGGTCTTGCCGACGAGCGTATGCGGGGCGTTGGTCTGCACGGGCTGTATCGAGGGATCGCCCAGCAGCACGAACTGCCCGAGAGTCTTCTGATCCACCGGATCCATCAACCCCGCGTTGCGCACGAACTCCTGGCGCGCCATCAGCGCCGCGCGCCCGGTTGAGGCGCCGGCGAGCACGTGGTTCAGAAAGTACTGGCAGATGAGATCCGCCGATCCGTTCCCCGTCGCCGGACCGTAGGCGATCGTGGTGCTGCCGAAGAACGCGTAGGCCTTCCGTGCCATGTACGTGCTGCAGATGCCGGCCACGCCGTTGGTGAGCGAAGGGTCGTACAGCTCACCACCGTAGCAGCATTCGGCGGCCACCACGGTCCCCTCGCTGATCTGATGCGACGCCAGATGCGCGGCATCATGCGCGATCGGAAAACTGCTCCCCTGCTGCCCGAAGAAGCGCTGGTTGGCAAGCGCGCCGTGGCAGTTGATGAAGTGCGCGCGGCGCGAGAGCATCGCGTCGTTCCAGGTAAACGTCGCCGGGGGGATCACCTGCATTTCGTCGGACGAACCGAACACGTTCTGCAGCGACTGCGCGGTGGAATCCTCCCACACCTGCGCCGACATCCCGAGATAAGCGGCGTAGTCGGTGCGCGGGCGCGACGCCCAGTTGGTCGCCGTGTCGATCAACCCCAGCAGGTACTTGGGGTCACGCCCCTTGGTCAGATCGGGAATACGCCCCACGACGCGCGTGGTGCCGGTGAAGCGCGTCACGTCGCTGCCGAACGGGGCATCGCAGGCATACGGTAGATCGCTCGGGATCAGCCGGTCCGGATCGTTCGTGCCGTCGAACACCGGGTTGATCAGGCTCTGGTGGGGGATCACATCCACCGACCCGACCAGCACGATGTACGCCGGCGACAGGGACTTGTAGATCGCATCGACGGCGAGCTTGTTCTGCCGCGTGCTCGCCGGGTTGGTGACAACCGGCGCCTTCACCAGCTTCATCTCCGCCGCGCTGTCGAGCGACACCACCAATGATTTGAGCCCGCGCTTCTTGTCGGCCGCCACCAGCTTCTTCAACGCGTTCTTCACCGCCGTCGCCCCGGCCGCGCCGTACTTGGCCTTGAGCGCGCCGTGGTTCGTGAGGATTACCTTGTCCATTCCATCCGCTCCTTTCTCTGAATTGTTGTACGGAACACCGTTGTGCGAGCCGATCGATTGCGCGCGCCGCCGCGCGGGTGCGTTCACGTGTCGAACGCCGGCCGAAGCGGGTGATCGTGGGCGATGCACCCCATTCGCAGAGCGCGCCGATCGGCAATGGAACACGCCTGCCCGAATTGGGAGGGGCCTTCAATAGGCTGCAGGGAGAGCAGCAGTGATGCGGCAAACATAGCGCGTTGCGCGGCGGAAAGCAATCGTTGCAGCATGCCGTTCGGCGCGGCGGCGTGCATCGCCTTCGGTATCTTGCCCCACGATGCAGACCGTTCCGACCATAGACCTCCCCGGCACCGAGCCGAGGGAGCCGCTCCGCCCGCTGCTGACCGGCATGAGCCTCGCGGCGCTCACGGCCTTCGTGGAGGAGATCGGCGAGCCGACCTATCGTGCCCGGCAGATCTACGAGTGGCTGTACGCCGGGCGCGCCGCCTCCTTCGACGAGATGACCTCGCTCGGCAAGGCGCTGCGCGCGCGGCTCTCCGAGCGCGCAAGCCTGCGCAGCCTCAGCCTGCTCGACACACAGCACAGCGCCGACGGCACCGTGAAATTTCTCTGGCGCACGCACGACGGGTACAACATCGAGTCCGTGTTGATCCCCAGCGAGGCGCGCGACGACCAGGACGAACCGAAGCGCCGCACGCTCTGCATCTCCACGCAGGTGGGCTGCCCGCTCGACTGCAAGTTCTGCGCCACGGCCTCGATGCGCCTGAAGCGCAACCTGACCGCCGGCGAGATCGTGGAGCAGTTCCTCGGCGTCGAGCGCTTCATCGGGTCGACGGCCGAGGAGAACGCAGGCGCGACCGACGCAAATGCGAGCCTCGGGACGGATGAGAAGGGAGCGGTGGACGATCGGACGCGAAACGACGGCGGCCGCCTGACCGAGAGCCCGATCACGAACATCGTCTACATGGGGATGGGCGAGCCGATGCTGAACTACGATCAGGTGTTCGGCTCGGTGGCGATCTTCACCGACCCCGACAACAACCTCGTCTCCGCACGGCACATCACCGTCTCCACCTCCGGTCTGCCGGACGGGATCCGGCGCATGGCCGATGAGGGGCAGCGGGTGAAGCTGGCGTTGTCGCTGCACGCGCTCACCAACGGGCAGCGGAGCCGTTTGATGCCGATCAACCGGCGCTACAGCCTGAACGATGTGATGGACGCCATCGAGCACTACTACCGCCGCACACGGCAGCCGGTCACCTACGAGTACATCCTGTTCGACGGGTGGAACGACACCGAGGCGGACGTGCGCCGCCTTGCGCGCATCACGCGGCGCGTGCCGAGCAAGGTGAACGTGATCCCCTTCCACCCGATCGAGTTCACCGGCCCGACCGGCATCTCCGCCGAGCTGCGCCCCGCGCCGCGCGAGAAGTTCGACGCGTTCATCGCCGCGCTCCGCGACGCCGGGGTCACCGTGATGGTGCGCTCATCGAGCGGACAGGATATCGACGCGGCATGCGGACAGCTTGCGGTGAAGCATGGGGCGGAGAAACTTTGAGGGGTGGGACTTGGTGCTTAGAACTTAGTGCTTGGTGCTTGGCGGCAACCGGGATTGCCACTTTGAACTTGAAACTTTGAACGTGGCACTTGGCCCGACGCTACGGTCCCGCATTCAGCATTTCCCATTTTGCATTCGCCCCACTTCTGCCTTTTCTCTCCTCTCTCTTCTTTCTTCAGACGGATAGAGAGCGCAGGCTGAAGACCTGCGCCTACGATGCCTTTCTCTGTCCTCTCTCTTCACTCTTCTTTCTTCATCACCACCTCCGCCCCTCCCTCCAACGACACATCGGTGACGTGACCGTCGGCGGCGAAGACGAAGTCGACCCGGAGCGTCGCGCCGCTGGTCGTGGTGACCGCCACCGGCGCGGCGAGCCCGTGGAGCATCGATGCGATGATCGCCGAGGAGACGGCCCCCGTGCCGCAGGCCCCGGTCTCCGCCTCCACTCCACGCTCGAACGTGCGGAGGATGATGCCGGCGCCGTCCGGGCGCACCCCCACGAAGTTCGCGTTGGCGCCGTCCGGTTGAAACGCCGGATGATTCCGCACGGCCGCGCCCCAGAGGTTCAGATCGAGATCCCACACATCGGCCGCGCCGAGATCCTCCACGAAGAGCACCGCGTGCGGCGTGCCGACGTCCGCGAAATGACATCGCCGCGACACGCCGAACAGATCAAGCCGGCGATCGAGCTCGAAGGAGCGCGGATCGGGGAAGGTCACCTTCACGCCGCGCTCGGTGATCGCCGCGGCATACGCCACGCCCGCGTTGTGGAACCGGATGTGCTCCGCGTCCGCGATCATCCCGAGATCCGCCGCGTACCGCACGGCGCAGCGGCCGCCGTTGCCGCACATCATCCCCGTGGAGCCGTCGCGATTGTAATACCGCATCTCGAAGTCGTCGCCGTCGACGCCGGGATAGACGGCGATGAACCCGTCGGCTCCGCCGTGCTCCAGCTCCGCGCTCGTGCACTCGCGTGCAAGCGCGACAAGATCGACATCCGCGGGGAGCCCGCGCCCGTCTGTCATGATGAACGTGTTCCCGGCCCCGGACATCTTCGTGTAGTGCAGCGTCGTCATGGCGACAAAGATACGACCAACGCAGCCGGGATGCCGAATCGACATCCCCGTGCCTGACATCCCATGCGTTCCCATTGCCTCGCGCTTCGGTCGGCGAGGGTGAGGCGGACAACGGTTATCCCCCATCGAATGCGGCGCGGACGGAGGGAAGCTCGAACCGGATCGGACCTCGCCTGTTGGCCTGCGCGCTATCGGCCCGCGTGCGTATCTTGTCGCCGCTTATGCCGCTCCGTCGCGATCCGGGAACCCGGGCGCCGCGCACGCAGTCCACTCTCCGTCGCGCACGCCGGCGAGCGGTCTCACCCGCTATGATTCCAATTCTTCTTCTGGCCGTGCTGGCCCTGGCCGCCGGATCGCCCGCGTTCGCCCAGGGGGAAGCCGATGATGTCGTGCTGGACGCCACGTTCGTCCATTGCAACGACACCACCGAGTCGCTGCTGGTGCTTCGCGACGGTCGCGCCGTGTATGCGCTCGGCGATCATGGCGCAGCGTTCACGCTGGCCGAGGTGGTCGTCACCGATCTGCTCACCATGCTGGACAGCACCCAGTCGGTCACCGACACGACCAACATGGACAGCTGCGCCACGCTCGGGCTGATCCTCGAGGGGCCGCGTTACCTGCTCATCAACACGGCACACCCGGCGAAGTCACAGCGCGCGATCTGTGGACGGATCGATCGCCTGCGCACGATGGGGCAACGTAAGATGGAGGGGACGATCGAGCGCTTCGCGGGCAAGCTGACCGAGGAACCCGATTCCAACATGCTGACCCCGGCAACCGCGATGCCGGGCGAGATCCGCCGTCGCATACGGATGTCGCCGGTGGCCCGCGAGTGGCGCTGCGCCGGGAGCGTCTACGTGGCGGCCTGGATCTCCAACAAGGGGAAGGTGACGCAGGCCTTCGTGCGACGCGTGCGCTCGCGCGGCAAATGCGGCTCGCTGTTGAGCACCTCCGCCCTGCGCGCGGTGCTGCTTGCCACCTACGAACCGGCCACCCATCGCAACGGCAGGCCGATGGCATGCTGGACCGAGATCGAGGTCCCGTTCTCGCGATCGCGAAACGGGAACTGACCGCCGAACCGGCCCGCGTCCGGCATCGACGCCTCCCTTGCAATCCCTTCCGTGTACCATTCTGCTCTCGACATCTTGCTCATGACATCTCACGCTCCAACGATCGGCATTCTCGGCGGCGGCCAGCTTGCGCGCATGACCGCGTACGCGGCGTTCCGGCTCGGCATGCGCGTCCACATCATGGAACGAACGGCCGGCTCACCCGCCGGCGCAATCGCGCATCACGAGGTTGTGGGCACCCCAGCGGACCACGAGCTGCTGGTGCGTTTCGCATCGGAGTGCGACGCGGTGACGCTGGAGAGCGAGTTCATCAACGAGGCGCATCTGGCGGTGATCGAGGCGAGCGGCGTGCCGTTGTATCCGCGCGCCGGATCGGTGGCGCTGATCCAGGACAAGCTGATGCAGAAGCGCACGCTCGAAGCCGCCGGCGTGCCGGTTGCTCCGTTTCAGGGGATCGCCGATGCGGAGGAGGCGGCCGCGTTCGGTGAGCGCCACGGCTACCCGTTCGTTCTCAAGAGCAGACGTGGCGGCTACGACGGCTACGGCAACGCGACGATTCACTCCCCGGAGGAGATCGAGCCGGGCCGCCGGAAGATCACCGGCGGCGGCGATCGCGACGAGCTGTACGCCGAGGCGTTCGTGCGCTTCACGAAGGAGCTTGCCGTGATGATCGTGCGCGGGCGCGACGGCGCCACGGCGGCGTATCCGGTGGTCGAGACGGTGCAGCGCGATCACATCTGCAACTTCGTGATCGCCCCGGCCGCGGTCGAACCGGGCGCAGCGGCGCAGGCCCTGGAGTATGCGCAGCGAAGCGTGGAGGCGATCGGAGGAGTCGGCATCTTCGGCGTCGAGTTGTTCCTGACCGCCGAGGGGGACGTGCTGGTCAACGAGATGGCTCCGCGCCCCCACAACAGCGGCCACTACACGA
>CAZJYH010000114.1:792-10500 GCA_964549365.1 uncultured Alphaproteobacteria bacterium | reverse complement strand
GGGGTCTTCGCGAGGAGGAGCGAAGCGACGACGCGGCGATCTCGCCGGGTTCGCAGTGCAATGCGGAGAGGTTGCCACGCTCGCTTCGGTCGCTCGCAACGACCCAGGTCTTTTCGATGTTCATGAGCAGCGCAGCGAGGAATCTTGCCGGGTGTGGCTTGGTGTTTGGAACGTAGTGCTTGGAACATGGTGCGCGGTGCATACCTGCATACCCAAATGCACACCCAATCCGTACGCGCGAAGACCCCGGCACTTTGAATCCGGAACCCGGCGCTTGGAACGTTGAACGCCTCCGACCACCTTCTCCGCATACTTCATGCGTATACAGCTTAACAGGCTGTTGAAATACTTATGGCTGTCATTCCGAGGCCGGGAGCCCCTCGCTACGCTCGGCGTAAACTCCGCGATCCCGATTGATGATCGCGACGAAGGCAGCCGCGAAGCGCATCTCGGCTCTGCAAGACCTGTATCGCCAAGACTCCTCACTGCGTTCGGAGTGACATCACCTGCTTTGCAGAGCATGACCGCAGCCGGTGAGACAATTCAACAGCCTGTTGACACCCCTCACTTTGAACGTGGTACGCTGAACTCGCATCACGCTCCACGCTCCACGCGGAACACTAAAAAAACGCCCGCACCTCCGCCTGGCCGATATGGACGACGCGCATCGACGGGGGCTGCGCGCGGCCGGTGTAGGTGATCGAGGCCTGGATGTTCGCGCCGAAACGATACTCGAACGTCGCGCGGCCGATCCACGTGGTGCCGATCTCGTAGCCGTCGGTGAGCTGATACGGAAGCGAGAGCGCGTCGCCGCCGATGTTCCGGCCGCTTACGTTGGTCCGCTCGACCTCGACGCGCAGCCGCCCGCGCGTCTCGATGGAGTAGACCGCACGCAGCGCGTTGGTGTTGAGCGACGTGGTGCGCGGGACGATCGGCAGCACATCGCGCGTGGAGACAAGACGGAGCATCCAGCCCAACTCCAGTGATTGCTCCGGGCGGTAGCTGAAGTCGTTCGCCGCGTTCAACGATGTGAGATCGAACGGACGGTTCGAACCGCTGTCGCTGCTCTTCAGCAGCCCGCGGTTGGCCGCCAGGTCGAACTGCAGCCCCAGCTCGTAGGTCGGCTGCCAGCGTATCCGCAGCGAGCGCTCCACGTTCTCCGACCGCTCCACCGTCGTCACCAGCCGCACCAGCCCGTACCGCCCCAGATACCGAAGCCGGAAGGAGTACTCTGGATTCGTCTCGAACAGATTCACGTCCTGCCCAACTGTAGCGTTCCCCACGATGGTGGTGGAGTCGTTCTGAAACGCCGCGAACCGCAGCAGGTAGATGTCACTCTCGCGCTCGTCGCGGCTCTTCTCATCAAGCCGCAGCGTCGTCTCGGTCGTCACCGGCCCCAGCAGCCGGCCGAGCGTCGTCTTCGCGTCCAGGAACCGTCGGGGCTGCAGCCGCAGTCGCGCCGAGGTCCGGAGGTCGATCACCGGATAGAGCTGCTCGGTCGGCATATCCACCCGCACGTACTCCCCTTCTCCCGCGATCGCGAACCGGAACTCGTTCTCGGTCTGCACACCGTCAGCGTTCACGTCGGTCCAGGAATAATCGCCGCGGCCGTACGGAACGCGCACGAACAGCCGCTGCAGGCGCGCGGCCTGCTCGGTCTGTACCTCGTAGAGCGCGTCGAGATCGAGCCCTCGATCGAACGCGCTGTAGCGCGTCTGCGAGCGCGCCAGCAGCGTGACGTTGTTCAGACGGCGCGTCGGGTCGGCGCCGGGAACGCTGTCATAGGTCCGCCGCCGGTAGGTGACTTCGATGGTGCTGGAGAGATCGCGCATGCCGCGCAGCTCGCCGCGCAGCGTGTAGGTCTGCGCACGCCCGTCCGGCACGAACCGCTCGATCGATTCCCCCGGCACGAAGCGCGCCGAATCCTCCAGGCGGAACCGCGCCCGCGCCGTCGCGCTCATGAACGGGAGCGTCAGCGTCGCCTCGGGCCCGGCCTCCACGAAGCGGTACGACGTCGGTGCCAGCGTGTCGGCCCCGGCGCGATCATCGCGCTGCTCGGTCTCGAAGCGCACGGCGGGCACGAGCGCGCCGAAGGGATAGGAGACGCCGCCACGCTGCCGCAGCCACGAGCCCGTGCGCCCGCCGATGCCTCCGGCGCCGACGCCCCCGAGCGTGTCGGTGCCGATCAGTTCGTATGTGTAGTCCGCGCTCGGCAGCGACGTGTCGCCGAGGAAGCGCGCCGTGTACTCGCCGCGCAGCGAGCTGAAGTCGCCCCCCTGCCGCAGATAGCCGTTCATCGCGGAGACCTCCAGACGCCGCCACGGCGCGAAGCTCACCGTATCCTCCACGATCAGATTCTCAGCGGCCGATTCACCCGGGCGCGCCGTCGCGTTCCACCGATTGCCGAACTCCACGTCGCCGATCCGCTCCACGCTCCGGAAGCCGGAGGCCACGTACTGCACGCGGGCGCCCACGCGAAGCCGCGCCGCGTCGAGCCCGGGCAATCGCAGCGTGTCGCGGCGCGCGGCGAACGCAAGGCTGAACGCGGTCCCCCGCCTGCGCGCGGCGGGATCATCGCTGAAGCGGTTCAACGACACATCGCTGTAGGCAGCCTCCGCGCCCAGCACCGCCCACGGAGCCGGCGCGGCGCGCAGGTTGAACGAGACCACCTGCCGCAGCTCCGGCAGCGGCAGATAGATCACCGGCATGTAGCTCCCCGCCCCCTTGCCGGCGAACTCGTACTCGCCGAAGGCGACGTATCGATAGTCGCCGAGGCCGTCCGGTGGCACCGAGAAGATCACGTTGTAGACCGCGTTCGGGTTCGTCGGGTCGTAGCGAAATACCGAGTCCGGCAGCCCGTTGATCGTGGTGTCGATGCGGACGTAACTGCCGATCGTGCTGTCGGTGCGCCCAACTTCGTACGCACCGCTGCGCACCGCGCGCGCACCGTCGGCGCCCGCGGACGCAAGCAGGCGACGGTCCGCATCGCTCAGCGTGATGTCGATCGTCGCGTCGGGGTTGTCCGCCTCGCGCACGTACCCGATCCCGAGGGCAACGGCCCCCTCGGCGAAATGCCCGGCGTTGTTCACGGCGACGAAGGAACGGGAGTAGCGACGATCGGCATACTCGAACTCCACCGTGATGCGGCTCTCGCTCGTGATCGGCCGGCGCGTCTGGAAGAAGAGCTCGGCGGTGGAGTAGTCGATCACGTAGTCGTTGCTTTCGCCGCGCACCATCACGACGCCGTCGATGAAGACGCGCTCGGTGCCGGCCACCACCACGATGTTCCGTTCGCCGTTCTGGCCGGTGAGCCGGTACGGGCCCTGGTCGCGCTCGCGGCCGCCGATGACCTGCGTGCGGAACCGGCCCGGCGCAACCGCCGCCACCACCTCGGTGCTGCCGAACCCGCCGTAGCGCGCGACGGCCTTCACCCCCTGCAGCTTCCGGGAGTACGCGGCGTAGCCCGTGGGATTGGCGGCAACGAACTTCCCCAGCGTGGCCCCGGCGTACGGTGAGCGGATCTCCACGAAGATGTTGTCCACCTCGCGCAGCGTCTGCGTGTTCCCCTCCGGCTGGATCGGCGTCTGTTCGTCGGTGAGCGCGCCCAGCACCTCCACATCGTCGGTCACGTTGCCGCTGAACTGCAGGCGCAGCCCGCTCTGCAGCGTGAGGTCGCGGTTCGAGCCGACGGTGAACCCGCGCACGATGGAGCCGCTCCGCTGGAAGTTCTTCCCGAAGATGTCCGCGGCGGTGAGCTCCGACGATCGCTGCGCAACCGTGCGCGCCGCCCCGCCGCTGTCGGCCACGGTCACCAGCCGCCGGCGCGCGTAGTCGCGATCGAACAGGAGCGGACGGTAGGAGTATTCGAGCTGGATGCGGTGCGGGCGAGACGTGTCGGCGAGCATCGCGCGCACGCTTGGCCCAAGGCGGAGCAGGCCCGCGCGGGCGTCGAGCGTGTAGCCGTCGGGCCCGGAGAGAATCGCGACACTGTCGAGCACGACGCGAAGCGAGCCCGGCACCACGAACTCATGCCCGAGCATCACCACGGAGTCGGCCGGCGCGGGGACGGCCGTCTCCACGGAGCGCACCCCCTGCGCCGAGGCCGTGAAGGCCCACAGCAGCATTAGGAGAAACGTTGTAGCCGGCGCGCGATTCGTCATCGTGTGATCAAGTTCGACGGACAAGATAGTTCGGTGAAAGGGGATTCCTTTCCCCATGGCACTCGGGTGTTGCCGCGCATGTCGTCGCGGAGTCGACCGCGCGCGCCTGCGATGCGGGGCGCCCGCGGGTAGTATCTCGGTGTGAGAAACGCATCGTGATCCGGAGTATGCGCGGCCTCCATGATCATACGCCGCCGCTCCGCGGCTCAGAGCCCGTCGGCCCGAGCGTCGGAGACGCGACCTATCTCTCGTCGGACGTCGTCTCCCCGATATCGAGCGCCGCAGGTGCGGCCCGTTGGGGTGCGCCCGCTCATTATCCGCACAAACCGAGGCACTACCCGCCCGCGACGCCTTTGGGAACTCGACGGCCAAAGCGCGATGTTGTGAGGCGTGGGGGGGGAATCGATCTCCGCATTCGATCAATCAACAGATACATCATGTCGAACACAACGATTACCGCCTCGAAGAACGGGCCCTATCTCATCGAGGGGGATTTCACGCTGGCCGATCCGACCGGGACCGCGTACGGACTCGGCGGTCGCACGACCATCGCGCTCTGCCGCTGCGGGATGTCGAGCAACAAGCCGTTCTGCGACGGCAGCCACCGGCATCACGGCTTCGAGGATGAGCCGGCCGCGCGCGATCTGCCGCCGAAGGCATAGCGGGCGCGGGGACCACGAAACATGGCGAGGGGCGATCGGCAACCGATCGCCCCTCGCTCGTTCACATCATCAACATCCTCCCGCCCCCGGCCCTTCCATCACGGACCGCCCCGCGTGGGGACCATCAGCGTCACGCGCCCCATCGTCGCGATCGCCCGCCCCATCCGAACCTCGGTGAGCCGCCGCTTCAGGCGCCGCAAGGGCCCGAGGCGCGGGATGTCGACGCGCAGTTCCAGCCCGAGCGCCTCGGCCGCGCCGCGAAGGGCGTCGAACGTGAGGAAGCCCGCGCGCCCCTGCACCGCCCGCTCGGCCAGCATCCTCATGCCGTCGGCGGCGTCGGCGTAGATCGGCGAGTCGATCAGGAACACGGCGCCCCCGGGCACGGTCACACGGCGCGCCTCGGCCAGCACAGCGCGCAGGTCGTCGGCATAATGCACGGCGCCGTTGAACACGACGGCGTCGAACGAACCCGCCGCGAACGGCAGCCCCTCGTAGTCGGATCGCACGCGCTCGAACCGGATCGGCAGCGCTTCGAGATAGTGCCGCCCCGCGCCGAGGCCGTCGCGATCGTCGAGGTTCAAATCCAGCGCCACCGCCTCGTGCCCCCACTCGGCCAGCCGGCGCGTCAACCAGCAGTTGCCGGCCCCGGCGTCGAGCACGCTCAGCGCGGCGCCGCGGTTCATTCCCCGGAGCGCCTCGTGCAGCCACCGCAGGCTCTCGGCGCGCATCCCCCACTCCTTCGAATCGGCGCGCCCCGCCGGCACCGTGGGGAGCGCGAGATAATGCGCCGCGTCGTCGGAGCCGCGCCCCTCGGCGTCGCGGATCGCACGGTACTGGTCCAGAAACGCGGCATGCGCGCGCGCGCGATCCACCGGAAGGAAATCGCGAACGCCCGCCTCCGGCAGATTGCGGTAGCCGTCGCGCGGGCAGACGAGCGCCGCCCCCTCCCGGACGAGAACCACGGCACAGTTCGGGCATTGGTAGCGGATCATGCGCGTGCCGGCATTAACGAACGATAGAGATCCTCGAACGCGTCGGCGGTCCCGGCCACCGAGTATCGTCGAGCCACAAGCGGCGGACCGTCGGCCGCGACGCGCGCGGCGTGCTCGCTCGTGGCAAGCGACGCAACGATCACGCCGGCCAGGGCGTCTGCATCGCGCGGCTCGAACCGATAGACGAGATCGGGCGGCAGCTCGGCCGCGATGCCGACGTTCGAGACGATCGGCGGAAGCCCCGTCGCAAGCGCCTCCAGGGCCACCATCCCCTGCGACTCGTAGAGCGAGGCGTGCACCAGACGGTCGTGCCCGGCGAAGAGCGCGGGCATCGATCCGTGCGGGACGTCGCCGAGGAACTCCACGCACCGCTCCAGCTCGAGCGAGCGCACATGCGCCTCGATCGCACGGCGCTCAACGCCGTCGCCGGCGATCGTCAGGCCGAGATCCGGCATCTCCGCGCGCGCAAGCGCGAAGGCCCGGAGCAGCGTGCCGTGATCCTTCAGCGCGATCATCGACGAGGCCGCGAGCAGACGGCGGCCGGTTCTCACGGGACCGGCGCGGAACATTTCGACGTCCACGCCGAGCGGCAGAACACGCAGCTTCCCGGCGAATCGATTCGGGGCCAGCGCGGCCACCCACGCGGAACCGGCGGTGATAACGTCGGCGCCGACGAACGCATGCCGCACCAGCGCGCTCTGCACGAGCGAGAGCCGCGAGCCGTAGCGCTCGGCCGGAAACCGCGCCAGCTCCCCGCCGCCGATCGTGACGACGCACGGAATCCCGAGGCGGCGCGCGATCCGGACGGCCAGCATGCCGGTTTCGTTGGCCCAGAACGCGTGCACCACGCTGAACGGCGCCACGGCGTGGTCGCGCTCGACCGCATCGATCAACCTTCGCCACACCGCGAGCCGACGCGTGCCCCGTTCCTTGCGATCGCTGAAGCAGTGGACATCCGCGCCGAACGCGCGATACGACGACCGACGATACGGGTAGTGTGGGGTGTAGACGCTCACGCGCATGCGCCGCGCCATCTCGGCAATCACATTGCGAAGCACCGGAATGCACCAGTCGCTCTCATCGGCGCAGAAGCCCGGGACCACGTAACAGACGCGCGATCCGGACTCGCGGGCGGGGCGGCCCGCGGGCGAGCCCGCCGCGGCCGCCGACGCTTCGACGATGCTATCGGTGATGCCTGGGCTCTGATTCACTGATGTCGGGAATAGATGGGGCGCCGCGTCGGCATCGACGCGCGCCCCTGAAGAAACACGGATGGAGCGGGAACGGGCGGGAAGGTGTTCGCGGCGCACCGCCTGGGGTGTTTTATGCCTCGCCGGCGGCGCGGACCACCGGGAGCACGATCCGCTTCGGCTCCACCGGGCGGCGCAGACGTCGCGAGGTGAAGGCGTACAGACGGCTTGCCAGCGCATGGTACGGCAGCAGCAGCATCCGGCGCAGGGCGCCCTCCGGCCTCGGAGTACGCTCCGAGAATGTCCGCAGCGCGTGCCGTGCCTGGTGCAGCCGGTGATCCTGATGCACGAACCGGGACAGCGCGCGATAGAACTCGGTGCTGTAGGTTCCCTGGAACATCATCGCCAGATCGGCGCTCTCGCTCCAGTTCCGCTTCTCCCCCATCTCGCCGATGACGCGCTCGTGGAACTTCGTGCCGGGGAGCGGGTACGACACCGAGATGCCGATCTCGTCCGGAAGGGCGCGGCGCACCATGTCGACCGTCATGTCGATCTCGCGCTCTCCCTCACCCGGATACCCGAACTGCAGGAAGAACCCGACTCGTATGGCGTAGGCGCGCAGCTTGGCGGTCGCGCGGTGGATCTGCGCCACCTTCGTCCCCTTGTCCATCGCATCCAGCACCTTCTGCGAGCCGGACTCCGCGCCGATCCAGACGGTCTTGCAGCCGGCGCGCGCAAGAGCGGGGGCCGTGTCGCCGCGCAGGATCAGGTCCGCACGGGATAGGCACTTGAACGGAATCATCGCATCCCGACCCGATATCTCACCTGCAAACGCCTCCACCCAGCCCGGCTTCAGGCCGAAGATGTCGTCGCAGACCCAGATATGGTCCGGCGCGTACGCCTCCTTCAGCGCGCGGAACTCCTCGGCGACCCCCGCGGCGGAGCGTGAGTTGTACACCTGGCCGTAGATCGGCTTCGCGCACCAGTTGCAATGAAACGGGCAGCCGCGCGTGGTTGCGATGTTCAGCGAGAAGTACCCGTGGCGACGCATCCAGACCGAGCGGTACCGTTCGATGTCCACCAGATCGCGCGCCGGGAGCGGCAGTTCGTCCAGGTTCCGCATCACCGCCCGCTTCGCGCCGTTGTGCACCGTGCCGGCCGCATCACGCCACGCGACACCGGGGATCGAGTCCGCCCCGACGGCGCCGTTCGTCTCCGTGCCGTTCGTCTCCGTGCCGTTTGCCCGAGTGCCGCTCGCCTCCGGCATGGTCTTCGCTTCGAGGAAGGCCAGCAGCTCGCGCAGCGTGATCTCCGCCTCGCCGAAGAGAACGTAGTCCGCATCGTGATCGAAGTAGAGATCGCGGTGATCCGTGGCGTCGGAGCTGTGCACGATCACCGTGCAGCCGTGCTCCTTCCCCATGCGCGCCATGATGAACGCGGCCTCACGCATCCGCGTAAGGCACATCTTGGTGAGATAGTTGAAGTCGTCGTCGTAGATCACGAGATACCGGGGCGAGTGCCGGCGCAGGTGTTCGCGCAGTTCCTCCTCCGACTCGGCGAGCATCGAATCGAACAGCGCCACGCTTCGCCCCGCCTCGCGCGCAACGGCCGCGGCATAGAGCGTCCCGAGGGGCGGGTAGGGCATCATCGCCCTGTGCTCCTTCGGGTCGAACCGCAGAAAATAGCTGTGCGTGAAGAGGACGTCAGTCATCGGCAACCCCGTACAGTTCAAGCCGATCGCGGTACTGATCGAGCACGCGCGACGACATGTCGTTCGGATGGGCGCGCGATTCGTCGCGGCGCGTCATCAGGGCCGCCTCGAAGGCCTCCGGATCCATGCCCGGGAACTTGCGCCGCCAGAATCGGCGGGTCAGGTTCATCAGGCCTCGATCGAGACGCTCGGCAATCCGGGCCGGGAAGAGCCGTTCGAGCAGATCCCTCAGTCGCGTTCCGCCGTCGGCAATCGAGCGGATCTCGATGCGGTCCATCGCGAAGTTAGGGTAGAACGATCGTACCCACGCATTCCGATGCATGAAGTGCTCGTACAGCGGAAGATTGTAGATCGGCTTCAGCGACGCAACCTCGCACGCCACGTACGGATTGCGCTCGCGGATCTCCAGGTTCTCGGATGTGACGTAGTAGTTGGTGCAGAAGTACTTCCGGCTGTTGAACAGCAGGGTGCGCCGGAACATCACGAACAGCGTGCGCACGATCCAGAGGCGCCCGGGTTCGGTGACGATGAAATAGTCCACATCGCTCTTGTCGTCGGCGATGTAGCGGCAGAGTTGCCCGGAGACGAAGATCCCGCGAACGAACGGGGCATGACGCATCAACGAGGCCATCCGCCGTGCGGCGCCCCACATGCGGGCCCCACGGGCCTCCATCATCAGTCGGCGATCGACGATAGCGTCGTCGTTGTGTGGAAGAAAGAAATGGCCGCGATCCTTCACGATCCTTCCATCGGCCACCATCTCGGCCAGCGCGCCCTCCAGTTCATACGGCGTGATGCCGTCGACCGAAAGAAATTGGTGAATCTCGGCGCTCTTCAGCGGATAGTTGAAGACGTCGTAGTAGCCAAGCACGCGCACGACCGGACCGTACAGCGTACAGATATCGGCAGTTGTGATCATCGAAGCGTACACCATCATGAGCGAGGGAGCCGGCGACGCACTGGCACTCCGATGCAGCGGCCATATGGCTGGTG
>CAZJYH010000114.1:0-782 GCA_964549365.1 uncultured Alphaproteobacteria bacterium | reverse complement strand
GAGTCCGGACGTGCGGGCAACTCGCAGGTCCGGGCATTACACATAAACCCGGGTTGGTTCAAAAAGATACCGATTCGGCGACCCGGCGATCATTTTTCCGAACCGCGCCCGAACACCATGAGAAGATCGCAGGCGACGTGCCTGCCGTGTTCCTTCCTGAGCGGTCGTATCGCGCGGTTCTTTCGTGGAGCTCCTTCCGTTCGCTTCGCGAGGGCGCTGGTCCCAACGCCCGGAATCCGTGCGTGCCCATCGGCAGGGTCGCGGAGTACAACCGCGCGACAACAACGGAGTGCAACCGCCGGATCGCCAACGCGCCGCCGAAAAAGCAAGATTCGAGAACAGCCTCTCTACTTCCGGACTCTCGCTTGTGCGTCCCTCCCCTTTTGTAAAGGGGAGGTCAGGAGGGGTTTTGTCGATGGCAGCGCGTTCCGTCGGTGACACCCGGCTCTCACACTCCGGCTCCGCCGCCGCACGGTGCCGCTGAACGGTGCGGCAGGCGCGCAAACGCCGATCGCCGTCGGGAATCCCTATCTTGGCGTCATGCCCAGCCTGACCGCCGTCGCCGGCGATATCGCCATCAAAACCACCGGACTCCGCAAGGAGTTCCGCCGCGTGGTCCGCGCCCCCGGATTCCGCGGCTTCGTGGCCGCGATGGCGCGCCGCGCCCCGGTGGAGCTGACGATGGCCGTTGCCGGACTGGACCTCGAGGTGCGGCGCGGCGAGCGGATCGCGTTCATCGGCCCGAACGGGTCCGGCAAGTCCACCACGATCAAGATGCTGAC
>CAZJYH010000113.1:0-10511 GCA_964549365.1 uncultured Alphaproteobacteria bacterium | reverse complement strand
CTGCTTGCCGAACGGCTGCGTTCGGTGATCCTGGCGGCGATGCCGGATGCGGCCGAGAAGGGGAATCCCGGTTGGCATGCGGTCACGTATCGTCATCCGAAGGCGGGATATGTGTGCGGGCTGTTTCCGATGGCCGATCATGTGCAGCTCGTCTTCGAGTTCGGTGTGTTGCTGCCGGACCCCGACGGTATCCTCACGGGGAACGGTCGGCAGGTTCGCTCGGTGATGGTGCGCACCATGCGCGACGTCGGGGTTCGTGCCCTGCATGCGTTGATCGCCGAGGCCCTGGCGCTGCCGTTCGAGCGGGCCGAGCGCCTCCGTCTGATTCGTGCGGCCGAAGAGGGCGGGTGATCGGTCAGAGCACGCGATCGGCGAGGTGCGGGATATCATCCGCGAACGCTGCCGCCGCATCGACTTCGTGACCGGTGTGTCAGGGCGGCGCCTGTGTCGCGGAATCCACCGAGGCCTGCGCGGTCGTCTCCAGAGACGCGGTTTCGCCGTTCTGCTCGCCGCCGTCGACACCGCCGCCGCGTCGCGCGCGAATCAGCAGCAGGCCGACGCCCGATCCAACGCCCACCGCGCCCGCGCAGGCCAGCAGGAGAAGCCCGCCCCCGGGCTCGATGCCCCGGGATGCACGGCACAGCACGTACTCCCACGCTCCCCAGCCGAGCGCCGCCGCCGCGCAGCCCGTTGCCGCGGCTGTCCCACCGCGTACCGTTCCGCGATAGAGTGCCGTCGTCGCCATTCCGCAGATCGCGAAAACCCAGCCGGCTCCGTCGCTGAACCCGCCGATCGGCATGGCCCCGACGTGGAACCACGGCAATGCTCCGGCCATTGCGGTCGTCAGACCCGCCGCCGTTCCTGCCCACATCAGCGATCGTTCCAGCATCCTCATCGTTGTCGGCATCGGACCTTACACCTCCATGGTGAAGATGGGAACCTCCGGCATCGAGGCGAAGCGTGCGCGCAGGACGCTCGTGCCGACCCCGCGCGAGACGTACATGTGCGGCTCGCGATCGCGATACCATCCCTCCACGTAGGTGCCGGAGCCCGGCGGCAGATACGGCCGCCATCCGAGGATCGATGTCTGCCCGCCGTGGGTGTGCCCCGAGAGGATCACCCGCGGCCGGTACTCCTTCGCTCCGGACGACCTCGCGGAGCGATCCGCCGGATCGTCGCCGCCGTGTGCCCACGGGACTCGTGGGAACAGCCCATCGCGATGCGCGGGGCAATGCGCGAGCAGCAGATCGTGATCGGCGTCGAGCGTGTCCGTCATGGCCCGGGCAAGGCTCGGAGCGCCGCCGACGAGATCGTCGAGGCCGGTGATGTTCAGCCGCGTTCCCCGGCACGTCAGCAGAGCCGTGCGGTTAACGAGAAGCTCGGCGTTGTGATGCGCGTACAGGCTCCGCAACGCGTCGACATTCACCCGGCCCCAGTGTTCCCAGTTGCCGAGGATGGCGTACTTCGGAAGGCCCGGATCGAACAGCGAGAGCACGTCGTCCAGCTCGCTCAGGCGTCGCGCTTCGTCGACCGCGTCGCCGGTGATCAACAGGAAGTCCAGACGCTCGGCCGCGATCCGCTCGGCGATGGCGGCGTGCTGACGCGCGACTCCGGTGACGTGCAGGTCGCTCAACTGCGCGAACCGCAGCGTGGGCCCGGACGTCGTGCCGTCGGCGAGCGGGATGTGGTGCGCGGTGAACTCCACGGCGTCCGGCTCCACGAGGAACGCATCCGTGGCCGCCGCGCCCACGACGGCGCCGGCGGCGGTCTTCAGAAAGCCGCGTCGTGTGAGCCTCATCGTATCGCTCCCGTCGGATGCCTGCCCGCCGTTGGTGATGTTGTCGATGTCATGATGGCGATGGTGACGCGGTCATGGGCGCCATGTTCCGTCGACACGGCATCGCTCGTCTCGATGCGGAGTTGCCCTCCCTGTGTATATTTGCGCGTTGCGTTCTCCCGACGCACGGTCCCAGCGCTACACCAGAACATCGATCCGCACGGCAGTGCGTGTTTATCCCTCGATCCCCATTCCGCCCCGGGGGAGAGTGATCGGTTGACGATCATTCCCCGGCAATTCTCCGTGTTCGTCGCGTCCGGCACGACGTCGTCCGGGCGCCGTCGACATCGGAACCATTCAATCGCGAGGAGTCCGTTCATGCGGAATCGCAATCATGTGCATGCCCTCGGCGCCGTCTGTACGGCGATCGTCCTGATCCTTCTCGTCTGTGCCCGCGCCGGCGCCCAGGAGCCGTTCAGCGTTGCATGCTACGATGCGGCCGGGAAGATCAGGATCAACTTCTCGACGTTCCGCATCGGTGATACGGTGACGGCCGAAACCAATGCGGACTCCCTGGCCGAGGCGCGCCGGAACATCTCGGCGCTCAGCTCGACGAACATCGGCGCGGTGCTGGCCCCAACGGCAAACTCGCTCAGCTTCACGCCGACGATCAGCTCCAACCTGATCCGCTACCGGCTGGGGATCTTCACCAGCGCCGACGGCAGCCACTACTATCTCCCGCTGTTCCTGATCTCGAAGCTCGCCTCCAACTACGACAGCTCGAACCATACCAGCAGCGTCGACGCGACGAACTACGAGGGGAGCCCGCTCACGGTGCGGTTGATGCCGTCGTGGAAGTTTCAGGTCGGGCGCGACAACGCGCTCTTCGTGGGGGCGATCGCCGACTTCCGCGCGGTGATCTTCCGCGATTCGACGTCGGAGATCACCAACATCGGCACCGGGTTCTACGGCGCCGTCGGCGTGCGATACGGCGGGCTCGGAGATGTGCGCACCGGCGACGGCACGACCGTGCAGGGGGACTGGTCGCTTTCGCTGCTGGCGTACACCGCCGTCGCCTCCGGCAATCTGCAGCGGATGATCACCGCCGATACGGCCAGGAATTTGTACGGGTTGGAGGGGCTGTTGCAGTTTCGTGTGAACCAGGGAGGCCCGTCACAGTTCAACTTCTTCCTCTCGGCGTTGTTGCGCGGCAACCGGCACGACGTCGATCGTCCGTGGGTGTTCCGCTTCGGGTTCGGCAGTTGAACAGCAGGATGTTATTGCACACAGGAGATGAGATGCGACCTTCGATGCAGATCCTTCCGATGGCCGTCACGTTTGCCGTGGCGGATCATACCGTCATCGCGCACCTGTCGCCGCTCGACCGGCGCGACGATCTGGTGCCCGATACGACGACCGCCACGATCGTCGGCATCACCGACGACACCGTGACCGTGCGGGTGGAGTTCGTCTTCAAGGGCGCGGCGCCCACAACGGCCGCGCAGACGGTGACGGTGAACACGTCCTGGTCGCTCGAGTCCGGCTTCGTGGTGCAGTCCATCGTCTGAGAGGTGGACGGGCGCAGGTTCCCCGGCGGACGGCCCGCTTCAGCGCCTCACGATGTCATCCCGCCACCGCTGCCCCCTCGGCGCCGGGGGCAACTTCGATAACGCGAAGGATGGCCCGCGTCCGGACGTTGATGATGTAGAGTGCGCCGGGCACGCCGGCCCCGGCATGGCGGTTGTTCCCCGCCGCGCGGTCGCAGGTAACGAAGGCCGTGCCGCCGTCGCGCGTGAATGCGATCGAGTTCGGGCCGTCGCTGATGTCGCCGATGGACGTCACGATGCGCAACGTCGCCGGATCGATCACCACCAATCTGTTGCCGTCGCGATCGGGCACCCAGAGCTCGCCGTCATTCGGTGTCAGTGCTGGAACGCCGAGGTTGGCGCCGACGAAGACGCTGTCGACAACCAGGCCGTTCTGCAGATCGAATCTTCGGAGTTCGCCGCTGTGGCGGCAGGCCACGATCGCCGTTCGCGTGTCGGAGGGGACCGCCACGCCGTACGGTTCGTAGCGCGCGAAGAAGCCGGGGACGAGCGGGTTGCCGTGAGATACCGGCATCCGATGTACCACCGTTCCGTTCGCAAGGTCGACGAGCGAGACATCGTCGCCCAGCGTGTTTGCCGTCACGAGGGCCGTGCCGTTGCTCGCCAGCGCAAGGCCGAACGGAGCGCGCCCCACATTCTCGATGCGCGTGCGGACCTGCATGGTCGTGGCGTCGACGCACGCGATCGACGTCTCCTTCGAGCCCGTGCGGTAGTTCCCCGCGTACAACAGTGCTCCGTCGTGGGAGAGCACGATCTGACCGACCGAACCGCCGACGTCGACCTGTCCGACGGGTTCGAGCGTTCCGACGTCGAACCGCGTGATGATGCCGGTTCCCGGCACTCCGGCATAGACGTAACGACCATCCGGCGAGCAGACGATGCTGGTGATGCCGCCGTCCTTCTTGGCGGCGGGAAGATGAAGATGGCGTGCGATCAGATTCGTCGAGCGGTCGATCACCGTCAGCAGGCCCGCGGTTCGCGATGCCAGGAACGCCCGCGGCCGATCGACGCCTGCGAGCGCAATCACGTTGTTGTCGTTACGGGCTCCCTCGTCGATCCATCGCTTGATTGTCTCCACCTGCTCATGCGGGAGCGGATCGCGGCTGATGGGCATGCGCGGCGTGGCGATCTCGCCGAGGGTGGAGTCGGTGTTGATGTGTTGGAACAGGTGGCTGAACCGTGATGAGAAGGGAACCACTTCGGTGATCCCTCCTTCGGTGCCCGCCATCACGCGATCCCATGTGTCCAGCGCAAGATCGCCGCCGATCTGGCCGTTCATGTGGCAGTCGGTGCCGGCGCATGAGTTGCGGAAGATCGGCTCGATATGCTTCGAGTAGACCACCGGCTCGTTCGGGCGCGGCATAACGATCGTCGTCGGTCCGGATACTTCGTCGCCGCACGATGCGAGCAACGGAATGAGCAGGAGAAGGAGAAGGGGAAGAAATCGTGTGCGCATGGCCGTCACCTGAACGGAGTGATGGGGACGTTCGAAAACGCGGGTCAACGCGGCATTCCGGCGCGCCGTTCCTGTGGATCGGGAGTGCCGGGCCTGCAATATTAAGCGGCGAGCGCCCGCCTGGGCGCTCGCCGCTTCGTTCGTCGACGCTAGTGAATCACCACCAGCGGCACCGTTGTGGTTGCCTCGCCGGAGATGATGCGCAGCGTGTATTGCCCGGCGGTGAGCCCCGCCGTCTCGACGCGCAGCGTCTGCTCGCCGACCGACAGCTGGCCGCCGAAGAGCACGTCGATGCGTCGGCCCAGGTTGTCGTACAGATCCACCTGCACGATCCCCGGTCGTTGGAGGCGATAGCGAAGCTCGGCCGTCCCGGATGCGGGGTTCGGCACCACCGTCGTGTTGGCAAGCACGGTGTTGCCGCGCTCGACGCCCTGCAAACCCTGCTGGTACGTGATGGTGAAATCCTTGCGGACAAGGCATCCCATCATGTCGGTGACGTCCACCCAGTACGTGCCGGGCGCCAGGCCTTCAACCAGCGCGGTCGTGGCGCCGTTGCTCCACTGATACGTGAACGGCGGCATTCCGGTCGCGTACACTTCCGCCGTGCCGTCGGGAACGTCCTCACCCGAGGCGGGTGTGGTGCCGACCCAGACCTGCAGCATGTTCCATTCATCTCCCACCGCCACGGCCCCGGTCACCGAGCAACCGCTCGCGTCGGTGACGGTCACCTTGTAGGTGCCGGCCGTCGCGTTCAGGACCGTCTCCTCGGTCTCGTTCGGCAGATCTTCGCCGTCGCGCGACCATGCGTACGTGTAGGGCTCCTCGCCGCCGCCGACGGCCACCATCGCCTTGCCGTTTGCGCCGCCGCAATGCGTCAGCTCGCCGTCCATTTCGATCTTCAGCGTGGAGTTGCTCGGCACGACGTACGTGCGGGTGTCCACCAGACCGTCGGAGTTGCGGACCACCACGCTGTACTCGCCGGCGGTCAGACCGGAGATGTCACGGGTGTGGGCACCGTTGCTCCACCAGTACGTGAATGTCTGGCCTGCCGCGTTTTCGTTGACCGTGAGCGCGATGGCGCCGTCCGGTTCCTGCGGGCAGGTTGTGCCGGTGATCTGTGCGCCGGTGACCAGATCGGCCGAGATGTCGGGGTCACGCGCGGTGCGGACCTCGACGGTCACCCCGCCGACCTCGGTGGCCTTGCCCTGAGCGTCATACTCCGTCTGGCTGATATCCACCGGGTAGGTCTTGTCGTACTCCGCGTCACCGTAATTGCCGGTGGCGGCGTTCGAGACGTATGCAAGCACCGCCGGCTTGTACGCCACGTCGGCGGTCATGTACAACCCGTCGATCGTCGCTCCGGGCTCGTTGACGCGCACCTTGTATTCGCCGAGATATTCGATGCCCGTCCCCTGCTTGCCGTGCTGTTCCCAGATCTTGCCCAGTTCGGTGCCGAGGTCGAGCTCGACATGCATCGCCGGGTTCTTTGCATAGTTCACCTTGAAGCCGGCCTTCACCGCTCCGGCGCTGATCAGCTTGGCGAAGAACTTGTTGAACGTGGTCGGGGAAACGATGTTGAACGGATCGGTATCGTACACCATCACGTTCTTCCACGCGATGTTGTTGTTGTTCTGCACGTTCGTGTAGACGTTCAGCCCCTCGGCCACGGCCATGGGATCGACCAGCGATTCCAGGCGTGCCAGCAGGCAGAAGTGGTTCGGGTCCAAGGGGTAGAGCGCCGGATTCGGCACCACCCACGGAACCTCGGCAACCCATTGCGCTCCGGGCGCGAGCGTCGGCACGGAGATGGGCGCCACGGTGATCTCCTGTCCGCTTGGGAGCGTCGTCCAGTTTGCAGGCCAGGTCCACGAACCGGCCGAGTACTTGCTCCAGTAGACGCGCAGCTTCACCTCACCCGCGCTGACCGTCTGGCACCCGGTGTTGCGGATGCGCACGTATATGTAGTTGTTGCCGGAAAGCTTGTACTCCGGATTCTGATGCCGGTTGATATTGTCCTCGTTGGCGTACTTCTGTGTCAGGGCATTGTACAAATCGGCGTTCTGCCGCACCCAGATGTCCGGGCTGTTCCAGAGCACGCCGCCGGGCGCCGTGGTGTTCGGTTCGTTGGCGACATCGTTGGGATCGTCCTTCATGTACAGATCCTTCCCCTCGATGCTCTGGCACTGGCACTGATAATACCGGTACAAGTCGTCGACGAAGCCGTGCCACAGGAAGAAGATCGCCGCGGCCGGCGCCGTGTTCACCGCGCCCATCGAGCCGCGAATGCCGTAGGACGGATGCGCATGCACGTTGTCGTGCTGATCCTCGACCGCCTTGGCGAAATTGTCGGCGGCCGTGCCGGGCGAAAATCCCGTGCATGCGCGCGTCTGACTCCCCGCGGTATATGTGGCGCAGACGCCCGGAGCCTGGAAGGCATCGAAGTTCGATGTGGGGAAGGTCGTCAGGTTTTGCGTGATCAGGTTCGGATATGTCGTCGTCGAACCGTAAATCGCGCGACCCGGCAACACCAGGCTGTTGAAAAATGCGTTGGGGATCGGCGTGGTTTTCGGATACCACTTCGGCAGCGGCACGTACTTGGTGCCGTTGTTCTGCGTCATCAGCCACGCCTCCAGGTCCGCGAGGTAACCACGGTGCCACGACAGGAAAAATTCGTTGCTGCAATGGATGCCGGAGGTGAGATGCTGCGGAATGACCCCGGTGTTTGCGGTGAGGTAGGCGATGATCAATTGCCGCAATTCAAACTGATCGGTCGCGCTGAACGTGCCGATCTCGCGGCGCCGCTGCTGGGCATGTATGGCCTCCACCGCCAGGCAGAGAAGGCAGACGGCCAGTATGAAGGCGTAGAATCGTTTCAACATAGACACTCCAGTCTTCGTGGTTGAGTAGGGAGTACATGCCTGTGCCGCGACGTGTGGAGCGTCCGAGAACAATGCGTGAGACACGATGCCGGAGTGTGATAGCTACTCACTGCAAACGGGGCAAGACGGACACGCGGGGCCGGCTGAAACTGTGCGATCGACAAAATCGTACGGGCGCCATGGAATTTTCCACGCGGCATGATGCGTGAATATCGTGCCGTGAATCAAACCGTGCGACGTTGTCGGAATCGTTCGAGCAGTTCCTCGGCAAGGATACGGCGCAGGATATCCGGGCAACAGTACATCAACGTGTACCCCTCGATATCGTCGCCATAAATGATCGATCAGCGGGACGGGGGCGCGCAGCGGACTGCGGCGGCCGATCGTCGTTGGGGCAGTCGTGCGCGGCGTTTCCGCCGGAGTGTGTACCGATCGTTCCATGCCGTTGTGGTGATGCGGTTCGTCGAATGGATGTTGGGTATTCGGATATGAGGGGGGTACCCAAAAGGGGTCGTACCCAAAGATGTACTGACAACCCTTATGTGCCCGCATTAGTTTTGCCGCCGGTTCCGAATATCCCCACGCAACCATCATCAACGCAATCGTGTCCGCGCCGTTCGTTGTGACAACGACGGTGTGTTCTACCCCGGCAACGCTTGACAGGGCCGACCCCCAAGGGGCACGTGCTCATGGCCGCGCCATGGTCCTCGATGAAACATGGTCCTCGATGAAACTTCGTCGAATGGCCGTGTCGGGCGCGCGGTGCCGGGGCAGGGAGGGCGATTGCGAGTCACACTCATTTGCTCTGAATCTTATCGGAGGAATTATGAATCGCAAACAACTCAGACTGGCCCGATACGGCTTCGCCGGCGTCTTGCTCGCCGTGCTCATCGGCGTCGTGGGGGCGCGCCTGCACGCCCAGACGTTCGAATATGTCTATGGTTCCAACGGATGCAACGAGGCCGGGCGCGGGGGCGTTCGCCCGGTCACGAGCGGGGGCTACATCACCGCCGGTGAATCGTTCGGCCGGCTCGACGACTGCAGCGAAAGCGACATCTACGTGGTGCGCACCGACGACCGCGGCGGACGCCTGTGGGAGAGCACCTACGACCTCGGCGCCAACGACTCCGCGCTCGACGTCATCGAATGCGAGAATGGAGAGTTCGTGGTGACCGGTGTGACCGAGAACAAGCTGCAGGCCGATTGCGCCGCGAGCCGGGAGATCTTCCTGCTCCGTCTGGACCGCTGCGGTGTGGTGGTGGCGCAGAACGTGCTCTACCGGCCGGATCACGACGAGATCGCCTTCGACGTGATCGAGGCGACCACCGGCGATGCCAACTACAAGACGGCGGCCGGCGATCTGCTGGTGGCCGGCTCGAGCACGGTCAACGACGAGGGGAAGCGCGATGCGCTGCTTGCCCGTTTCGATGCGAATCTCAACCTCATCTGGTGCACGCTCTACGACGTGAAGGGAGCCGGGGGTGACGACTACTTCTACGGGCTCGACGAGCTGACGCGTTCGGATCCCGGAAACCCGAATACAACGACGCACGACATCGTGGCGTGCGGCGGCACGAACTTCGATGAGACCGGCGTGGACGCGCTGGTGGTGCGCGTCGACGGCAACGACGGCCTGTTCAACAGTGCGGCGGTGCATGGCGTGGCGCTGATCCGCAACCTTGAGCGGAAGGAGGAGGAGGATCTGCGGCAGATCCAGCAGTATCGTGAGGGAGAGGATGGCGAGATCGGACGGATCGTGGTGGTTGGCCGCACGCTCACCACCAGCCCCAACGCGGAGGTGTATCTGGCGCGCCTTGACCCGCTGCCGTGGATTTTGATCAACGACCGCACGCTCGGCGACAACGGCGACCAACCCGACGAAGGCTACTATGTGCGCGAGATCCGCGGCACCGATGCCGGCCTGACCACGGGAAATCTGATCGTGACCGGGTACGTATCCGGGCCGGCAGATCTTCAGAAGGAGCTTTTCCTGCAGGAGTATCAGCCGAACCTGGTGCCGGTGGGACCGATCACGCGCATCTTCGGTGACGAGAACGACGAGTGGGGATGGTCCGTCAGCCCCGTCGGCGACGAGGCGCCGTTCCGCACGGCCGGCTTCGTTGCGGCCGGCTTCTCGCAGAGCGATCTGTGCGGCGAGGGCGACCCGCAGGACCTGTACCTGATCAAGACGGACGCGGGCCTCGTCGACAACTGCTACGATCGCGATCTCGACGAAAACGATCTTGAGCCGAAGCTCTCCGACGAGCGTACCGAGGCCGTTGTCGAGTCGCTCTACGAAACGTGCAAGCCGGTGGTGGAGCGGACGCGGGTCGATTGGGGATGCCTCCTCTGCCTCGATCCGCTGAAGACCGAGAAGCGGGACTTCGAGCCGTGTGATGAAGCGGCCGGGCGTCGCGCGCGCAATGCGCCGGAGCTCTCCGAGATGTTCGACGGCGCGACGCTGCTGCCGAACCCGGTGACCCCGGGCGCCCCGCTGGGCGTGCAGTTCCGGCAGCCGAACGCCGGCACGGTGCGCGTCAGTGTGACCGACATGGCGGGTCGTGAGGTGATGAGCCGTGTGCTGTCGCTGAACGCAGGGGAGTGGACGGTGCCGGTGAGCACCGAGGGATGGAACGCCGGGACGTATCTCGTGCGGGTGGTGACGGCCGGCGGTTCCGCCACGTCGCGCGTGGTTGTCGCGCCGCGCTGAGCCGGTACCGCGCTTCGAATGATCCGACTTCGATCGACGGAGGTTGCCCCGCGGGAGACCGTGGGGCGCTCCGTCGATCGTG
>CAZJYH010000112.1:0-10514 GCA_964549365.1 uncultured Alphaproteobacteria bacterium | reverse complement strand
CATCAGCCGCCGAGCATCTTCCGGTGATCATGGAAGATGCGCATGTTCCGGAGCGGGAAGCATGCCTCAAACGAAGGCCCTGCCGGTTGCGGTGAACTCGCATGCACCGAAGCCACGTCCGGGCGACGACGCCTGGCTCTCCGCGCATCGTCGTCGCAGCCCGTCGTCGCAGCCTGTGGTGCGCGGGCCTGTGGTGCGCAGGCCCGTTGTTGCGATCGCGTGATCCCTGCTTTGCGACGAACTCCGTATCTTCGCCGCTCAGCCGTACCGCATCACAACCCGATGCCGTGCGACCCGCAGGAACATACGCGAACGAACGTCATCATGTCCGATAGAAAATCATACGGTCTGCTGCAGGGAAAGAAGGGGCTCATCTTCGGCCCACTCGACGAAACGAGCATCGGATGGCAGATCGCCCTGGCCGCCCATCGTGAGGGTGCACGGCTGGCGATCTCCAACGTGCCGGTTGCGCTGCGCGTCGGCAAGGTGCGCGAGCTTGCCGAGTTGTGCGGAGGCGCGCAGGTCTACGCCTGCGACGCAACGAACAACGACGACATCAACGCCGCGTTCGGCGCGCTGATGGAGGACATGGGGCCGGTGGACTTCATCGTCCACTCGATCGGCATGTCGCAGAACATCAGAAAGGGGAACTCCTACGACGGCCTGAACTACGACTGGTACATGCGCACGCTCGATGTCTCGGCGCTCTCGCTGCACCGGATCATCACCGCCGCGCTCAGCCTGAACGCGATCAACGACGGCGGGAGCATCGTGGCGATGACCTACATCGCCGCGCAGCGCAACTACTCCACGTACTCCGACATGGGCGACGCCAAGGCGCTGCTCGAGTCCATCGTGCGCAGCTACGGCCCGCATCTGGCCAAACGGGCGATCCGCATCAACACGGTCTCGCAGAGCCCCACGTACACCCGCGCCGGAAGCGGCATCGAGAACTTCGACAAGATGTTCGAGTATGCGAACCGCGTCTCGCCGCTGGGGAACGCCACGGCCGACGAGTGCGGCGATTTCGTCGCCACGCTGCTGAGCGACCTCACCCGCAAGATCACGATGCAGAACCTGTACCACGACGGCGGCTACAGCGCGATGGGGATGACCATCCCGCTCCTCTCGCTCTTCCACGGCGCCATGCAGAACGCGGAGCTGATGCAGCAGTCGGGCCTCGACGGCACCGGCGCATAGGCCCGCTCGTTCCCTCCGGTCCGCGAGCGCGGCGCCCTGAAACGCGAAGGCCCGGCACATGCCGGGCCTTCCTGCTTTCATCGACCGGCTCAGAAGCCGATCACTGATTCTGGAACAGACCGAGGAAGACGCCGAACTGCAGCGAAAGGCCGTTGGCGTTGATGTTCGGCGTGCCGCGCACCGGCACATCGGCATCGTTGGTCCAATCCCCCACGCCGAACGCTCCTTTGTAGCCCACCCCCGCGCGAATCATGAAGAACTGCGTGAGCGCGTACTCCAGGTTGACGGCGGGGAGGTAGAACGGGTGCGCATTGCTGATGTTCGCGTTGTGGGTCGCCCCCTGGTTGCCGCTGAACAGGGAGTCGAACTGCGGGCCGCCCGCTTCGGTCTGCGTCATCTCCAGCCCATAGTTTTCCGCGCCCAACATCACGCCCGGAAGCACCGTCAACGATTTGAAAACCCGGATGGCGTAGTCCGCCTGGAACGCCGTGACGGATGTGCGGAATCGGAGCGAGCGCATGCCGCCGCTCTGATCCTTCGCCTGCAGGGCCTGCGAGCCCGCGGCGCCGAACACACCGAAACGCAGGTTCGGCACGAACAGCAGGCTCACCATGCCGCCGCCGCCGTGCATCGTCATCTGCGAGCTGAACTTCCCGACGTTGACCGAGGCGGCCACCTTGTTCAGTTCGTCCACATTCATGAACGTCATCATGCCCAGATAGCCGCCGCCGGCCGCAACGTAGTATTGCTTCACGTCGTCGACGGGAATATCGTCGAAGGTGAAGTCGTCGCCGCCTGTCCCGCCGCCCCCCTGCGCGCGCAATGCGGCCGGAAGAGCAAGGAGAACGGCGGCAAGCCATAGAACGGCCGAACGGTTGATAGGCAAACCCATGTTGATTCCGATACTCAGCGGTTGAAAAGGGCGCCGCGCCGACATCCGGACGGCGCCGGGATATGCGGCGCGCTACACGCCGTCGACGCGGACAAACCTACAAAAATTGGAAGGAGCATGCAGTGCGCACCGCGCCGACACCCCACGATGTGACGAGGCCCTCGCACGATCTGCATGCGAGGGCCCACGCCGTCATCCATCCTGTTTCAGCGGTTCGCGCTCAGCGCTTGCCGGTGCCGGGGATCGTGAACTGGTAGAACACGCCCAGATGGCCGCTCACCATGTGGCCGAATCCCTTCATCTCGTTCAGGTCGTAGCCGCCCGTGACGGTCATCGCAAGCCACCCGCTCTTGTCGTTGATCAGCGTGAAGACCCCGCCGAGCCTCGGCTCCAGCACACTCTCGACGTTGTCGAGCTGCGCGCTGGTCAGCGAGGTGGTAGTGCCGTCAGGCGTCGTGACCGAGCCGCTCATCGGGAAACCGAAGTTCATGCCGATGTAAAAGCCGCTGAAGACGAAGCCGGGCTGGATCGAGAAGTAGCCGTTGCGCGCGTCATACAGCGCATTACCGTTCGCATCCTCGACGGCGGTGCCGCGGCTGTCGAAGCCGAGCCCCATCATGGCGGAGATGCTGGGGCTGAGGGGATATGCGACCTCGGCGGTTGCACGCCAGGCGAAAATCGGCCCGACCTTCGCGCCTTCGGGAGGGTCCACGGCGAGCGACGCTCCACCGGCGAACCCGGGCCCGATCGACAGGAACGACGTCGCCCTGCGATTGGAGTAATCGGTCTGTGCCGAGATCGAGGGGGCAAGAATGGCCCCTGCAACCGTCACCGCCAACGCGGCTACGATCGAGCGGGAGTAGCGAATCATCAGTGTGAACTCCTGATTGGATTATGCATGTGCACGTACACCGGAATCGCGAAGATACTGCGAAGTCCGGAACGTTGGTGTTATTCGTCGGCAAGAGTTATTCGTCCTCATGACAATCGCGCGGGCGCCATACGGACATCCTCCCCACCGCCGCCGCATGTACGGCCGGCGGAGCTGGAGGGCGCACGTGCGCGGCCCGGCGCGCCTTACGCCGGGCTCCTCTCGAACCAGACGTACTTCAGATCGGGGCGGGCCATCGCATCGAGCGGATAGTCGCGCACGTCCGGCTGCAGCAGCCGGTAATGCATCTCGTAGAAGAGCGGGAGGATCGGCGCGTCGGCGATCGCAATCTTCTCGGCCTCGGCGTAGTACTTCATCTGCGCCACGCGATCGATGGTGGCAACGGCCTTGTTGAAGTCCACGCTGAACGCCGGGTTGTTGTAGCGCGAACTGTTCGGATAGCTGGGCAGCCCCGGTGACTTCGGCACCAGATCCCCGTTCAACAACAGCAGGTACGTCTCCGGGTCCGGGTAATCACCGTACCAGCGCGTCCCCCAGAAGGCCAGCTTCCCTCCCTCGGCCTGTTCCAGCAACTGCGGAAACTCGATGATCTGGATCTTCACCTTCACGCCGAGCGTGGTGTTGAGCATCTCCTGCACCGCCTGCGCCACCTGATTCAGCCGCGGCTCCGGGTAGATGTGCAGCGTCACCTCGGGAAAGCCCTTCCCCTCCGGATACCCGGCCTGCGCCAGCAGCCGCTTCGCCTCGGTCGGGTTGTAGTTGTATCCCTTCACCGAATCGATCGGGTAGCCGTTGAACACCGGCGGCACCAGCCCATGCACGGCCGGAGCGAACGGCGAGTTGAGCAGCACGAAACGCACCAGCTTGTCACGGTCGACCGCGTAGTTGAACGCCCGCCGCACGTCCGCGTTGTTGAACGGCGCCATCTGGTTGTTGAAGTCCAGGAACCAGGTCAGCATCGCGGGGGCGGCCTGCACCTGGTACTTCGCGAACTCCGGCTTCGGACGCCGCGCCGAGTCGAGTACCTCGGTGAAACGCTCGGTCGGAATCCCGAACGACTCGCTCAGGTTGCCGGTGAGGAACTCGTTGAACTGCACCTTGTCATCCTTGATGAACTTGAATCGGAGCTCGTCGAGGAACGGCAGCGCGTTCCCCTTGTCGTCGCGCCCCCAGTAGTTCGGATTACGCTTGAGCACCAGCTCCTGGTCCGGCACCCAGTTCGAGAACGTGAACGGCCCGGAGCCGACCGGGTGGCGGAAGAAATCCTTGCCGTAACGCTCCACCGCCTCTCGCGGCACGATATCGCCGAGCGAGTTGACGAGATAGTAGAGGAAGGGAACGTAGGCCTTCTCCAGCTCGATGCGGAAGGTGGTGTCGTCGACCACCACGAAGCCCTCGATCGGCGCGGGCTCGGCGGCCGAGTCGGCCCCTCCCTTCGCGTTCATCGAGGCCACGATCGCATCGTGATACCGCGTTGCCCCCTTCACCTTGTCCTGGAAGGCCCAGTAGGCCACCGATGCGGTGCGCGGATCGCAGCAGCGCGTGAACGAGTACCGCGCGTCCTCGGCGGTCAGACGGCGCCCCTTCCCGCCGGGGAAGCACGAGTCGTCGTGGAAGCGCACGTCGTTGCGCAGATGGAACGTGTAGACCCGGCCGTCGGGGCTGATCTCCGGGAGCGTGCGCGCGATCTCCGGCGTCATCTCCAGCTTCTCGTTCAGGTCCACCAGCCGGTCGTACACCTGCGAGGCGATGTCGTCGGCATGTTTGGAGTTGATGAGCACCGGATCCAATCCCTTCGGGTTGCCGCGGAGGATGTTGATGGTGAACGTGCCGCCGTATTTCTTCCCTCCCTGCCCCGGGCGCTGCGGTCCATCGTTGGAGGAACCACCGCCGCAGCCGGCGAGCACGAGCGCGGAGAGGACGATTGCCACGAGGGCCGCACCGGACCGGGTGATCATTCCGAACGGCATCGCGTGCCGATGAACGAGACGGGAAACGATTGGCATCATGCGGATGTGAATCTGAGGATGAAAGGCGCATTCGCGCGCACGTGGCGTGCATGGCGATCGACGGGCACGCACCAACACAAACGCCCCGACACATTACGTGCCGGGGCGCTCTTGATCAAGTCGGGGAGGCCGGATTCGAACCGACGACCTTCTGCTCCCAAAGCAGACGCGATACCGGGCTACGCTACTCCCCGAGCCGAATGGCATGCAAAGCTCGCGATTCAGCGTGCCGTACGCAAGCCTTTCCCCGAAAAAGGTTTCGGGCGATCGGCGCTTCTACTTCTTCTTCGCGAGCTGCTTCTTCAGGCTCTCGATCACCGGCACCGGGCTGGGATCGGTGCGGTTCAGCACCGCCAGATAGTAGCTCACCCAATCGCCAAGATAGATCAGCGAGAACAGCCGCGCGAGGAGCGTGTGCCCCTGCGAGCGAATCTCGATCGGCGCCCCGCTTCCGGCGCCGAGGATCTTCTTCGTGATATCGATCCGGGCCGCCACGCGCGCGTGATCGTCCGCATCGCGCAGGAACACCGGAACGAAGCGCTTCACCATCGCGCGCGGAAAGGACCAGCCGTTGATCTCGTTGTGATTCATCTCCGGCAGCAGGTTGCCGAACGCCAGGTACTTGGCGTTCTCCTGAATCTGCCCGCGCCACCGCAGGTTCACCGTGTCCAGCCGATCCGATCCGGAGTATATCACGGGAACCGAGCCGTTGATCTTCTTCGCGATCGCGAACGCGGTGTTGCCGGCCGTGTCCCCCGCGCCGTATTTCTTCGCAAGCTTCTCGAGCAGCGTTATCGACTCCTCGATCCCCTGTTCGGTCTCGCGCCGTACCTGCAGCCCGAACAGTTCGGACTTCACCGCCAGCGTGAACAACAACGGGAAGAAGCTGAAGGCGAGCGCCGCCCGCGGCTGCAATCCGCCGGGGAGCGTGATGCTCCGATGCTTGTCGCGCGCCGCCCAGTCGCCGAGCGTGCCGCCGGTGGTCATCACCAGCGTCTGCCCGGCCGTGGACGCCGCCGACTCGTACGCCGCAAGCGTTTCCTCCGTGTTGCCGCTGTAGGAACTGGCCACCACCGTCGTCTTCGAGTCCGTGGCCGGGGGCGTGTAGCCGCGATAGACCTGAATGCCGACGCCCTGATGATCGTGGAAGCTCTGGATGTAGCTGCGGAACAGGTCGCCGCCGATCGCCGAGCCGCCGAGCCCGAGGATCAGGATCGACCGCGCCCTCGCCTTCGTCAGAATCGGCGCCGTACGGCCGAGCTCCACACCCTCACGGGCGTACCGTGCGAAGTTGGCGATCGCCGAATACATGTCGGCCGGGTCGTGCTTCCGAAGTGAGTCGAGTGACATAGCGTGCTGGGTATTGCGAATGTTGTAGTTCGAGCGGCGACCGGCGCGCGGGTACCGCCGTCCCCTTCTCCGACTTTCAATCCCGGGCGACGTTCCAGAGAGCAAGCGCCTCCGCGAGACGTTCGGCCGGGCGGGCGAGCACGGCGTGCGGGCCGAACTCGACGATCGGACGCTGGATCAGTGCAGGGTGCGCGGCCATCGCGTCGAGAAGCTGGTCGTCGGTGAGCGATCTGTCCTCGAGCCCGAGCTCGCGGTACTCCGGCTCCTTCGGGCGCATCAGATCGCGGGGCGTTATCCCCATCTTCGCGATCAGCTCGGCAAGCTTCGCTCGCGAGGGGGGATCGGTGATGTAGTTGATCGCCTCGTAGGCGACGCCCGCCTCGCGCAGGCGCGCCATGACGTCGCGGCACGTCGAGCAGGTCGGCTTCTGGTAGATCGTCATCATGGTTCCGGGGCTCGGTACGGGGGAGGCATCACATCGTGGGCTCATTCGGGCCGATGGGCATCCGCCGCCGACCCGAACGAAGCATCACCTGAATTACTCGTCGGTCCCTTCGATCACGATCACGTCGCCGAAGTCCGTGGCGGCAAGCGCGCGCTCGCAGAGCGCTTCGTCGAGCACCAGCTTCGCGAAGTCGTGATCGTGGTACTCGGCGAACGTGCTGTCGGCGGCATGCTCGGAAAGGACGAACTGGAACGCGGATCGGGCGGCGTTCAGGAAGTCCTCACCGGCCAGATCCTCGGGCTCCCACACCAGACGCGCCCAGTAGAAACGCTCGCCGGAGATGCGCTCCTCCGGGAAGTCGTAGGCGTAGCAATCCATGTCCTCGCGCTCGAAGATCGTCTCGTGCGATATCACCAGACCGTCCAGCAGGAACGTCCCCACCTGGTAGAACGTCGACTCGATCAGCTCGCCGTCCATATCGTCGCCATCCTCTCCCTCTTCGGCAACGGGCTCGGCGCTCATCTTCAGCGCTTCCTCGGCGGCCTCCTCCTCCAGCACCTCCTCGAAGTCGTCGGCCACGATCTCCTCCACGTCGTCACCTTCTTCCAGCGACTCGGCCTCGGCGATATGGAAATTCATCAGCCACCACGAGCCGACGGTCACCACGATGTTGCTGTATTCGTGCGGAGCCGTGATCACCGTGGCGTGGCCGAACCCGGCAGCATCCCCCGACTCGTGCACGAGCCGGCGCACGAGCCCGAAGGCGGCACGAGCGTACTCGGGCGCAACGAACGCCTCGGCGATGCGATGTAATGTGGCGTTGGGCTGCTGTAGCTCCGGGAAGCCGGCCGAGTGATCGACGTGATTGTTGTTCATAATGTAGCGTTCAGATGTGAAGATCGGCGTGACGCCGGTGCGGCGCGAATATACGACGCCGCCGGACAAGTGCGAGGAACGGACCGGCCTCGCGCGCCGAGGTGTGATGCGGTGCAGTGCAAATCGAAGGCGCTGCGCCGTCGGCTTCGCGGCGGCGCAGGCACGGACGCGGCACCGTCCGGGGCCGTGTCTGGACTACTTCCTGACGGTCCCCTCCTCCATGCTCCAGAAGAGGAGATCCAATTCCTGCAGCGCAAGCCCGGCGCGTTCGGCCAGCGCGATGAACGCCGACTCCAACTCCAGATAACGCCGGGGGGTGATCGCCGTCGGGATCTCGGCCAGCACGTTGCAGCGCACAAGATGCTTCAGCACGTGCCGATCGATGATCGCCAGATCGCGCGCGCCGATGTTGCGCAGGAAATGCGACGCTTCCTTCCATCCCAGCCCGTTCACGTTCTCCACCAGCCAGGCACGGCGGGCGCGTTCGTCCATCGAGCGATCGGCAAGCATGTGCCGGATCGTATCGCGTCGCGATGCAACGCTCAGCAGGCGCCGGGCCTTCTGGTTGTGGAACCGGATGTAGTGCCGAGGGTCGCGCAGATACGGCGTGGGATCGACATTGCGATCCGGGAAGCCGGCCCGGCGCAACTCCGCCATCACCGCCTCGGCATGCGCTGCGCGCGAGCCCGGCGTGAGCAGACAGAAGAACAGCTCGAAGAGATATTCGTCGGGAGGAACGGCGGCGAACTCGTCCAACCGCGCTCGGATCAGATCCGCATGCCGCTCGAAGTGTTCGCGGTACTCGGGGGCCAGCCCGATCGGGAGGCTCATGTGCTTGAACGCTGCTGAGAGAAACGACGAGGCGCGAAGCTGAGCACTCCGCGCCTCGCAGAACTACGGGGGCAGCCCATCGGGGGCCGGTTACCGCTTCATCGTCTCGCCGGTCCAGACGCCGGACGGGCTCTCGATGCGCACGAAGTAGAGGCCGGCCGGGAACGCGCTGATGTCCACGCGGCGGGAATACTCGGCGCCTGCCGCATTGTCGTCCCAGAAAGCCATCCGGCGGCCGAGCACGTCGGTCACCGTAAGCGTCACGCGTCCGGCATGAGCCATCGGGAAACGCACGGTGAAGATGCCCGCGTTCGGATGCGGATACAGCAGCACGCCGGCGAGCGTGTTGACCGTTGCGTCGACGCCGCCGATTCCACGCTTGAACTCGAAGCCGTCCGAGAGCGCGGTGCAGCCGTTGGAGTCCGTGATCTGCACCGTGTAGACGCCGTCCTCAGCGGGGCTCAACGTCCGATTCGTTCCGCCCGCAACGGGGTTGCCGCGCAGGCGCCACTGATACGCGACCGCCTCGGACGACTCGAGCACGTTCCCCGTGCGAGTGATGGTCGGCTTGACGGCGGTAATGACGTGCACGATGACGCGCGGCGAGGTTCCGGTGCAGCCGCGGTCGTTCGAGACCGTGACGGCGTACTCACCGGCGGTGTACACAACGATGCGGCGGGTGCGCTCGGTGTTGTTCCAGAAATACGTCGTGTAGCCGGCGCCGGCGTCGAGCACCACCGAGTCGCCCTTGCAGATCGTGATCGGCCCGCCGGGGGTCACCACCGGTGTCGGCGGACGGTAGATGGCCAGGTTCACCGGGTTCGGATCGCTGTAGACCACCGGCGCCGTCGACATCACGCGCACGCGGTAGCGCAGGCCCTGCGGGATCGTGTCCGGGAGCTTCGCGATGATGATCGTGCCGGAGACGCCGAATATGCGGCCGATCTCGATCGGGTTGGCGAAGCTGCCGCCGGAGTCGGAGAGCTGCGCCACGTAGTAATTGTTGTTGCCGAAGACGCCCTTGACGCTGAACGGGATCTGGAACTGATCCCCCGTGCAGAAGCGATCCTCCACGATCAACCCGACCGTCACGGTCGGATCGGCGCCGAGCTTCGCGATGAACACGTCCTGCAACCCGGTCGACACCGACGTGAGCGGGCCGAAGCTGGTCGTGTCGGAGAACATGCCGCAGACGCGCATCTCCCCGGCCTTGTCCACAACGATCGCGCGTCCTTCGTCGCGCCCCTTGCCGCCGGCGCCGCGCACCCACTGCCCGGAACCCGTTCCATTCAACTTGATGACGAAGACGTCCGCATTGTTCGGGATGATCGGCAGCACCAGGCCGGCCATGCGGGCCGTATCGGCGGCCATGCCGGTAACGTAGACCGAGCCGACGTCGTCCAGGCCGATGCCGTAGCCGACGTCGGCGCTGCCGCTGCCGACTCCTTGTGCCCAACGGACGTCGCCGAGACCGTCCACCTTCGCGACGAACGCATCGGTGCCGCCGCGCGCGACCACGGTCAGCGTATCGAAGTGCGCGGTGTCGGCGATTGCGCCGGTGACGTGCGAGTTGCCGAACGCGTCCACCGCGATCCCCCACGCCACATCGCTCTGCACGCCGCCGAGCGGCGTCATCCACGTCGGCGCGCCGAGCGGGCTGAACTTCGCGACGAACGCGTCGGTGCCGCCGTACGAGTGGATCGTGTCGGCCGCGATCAACACGCTGTCGACGAATCGACCAGCCACATAGGCATTGCCGGTGCCGTCGACGCCGATGCCGTGCGCCTCGTCGTTCCCCGGGCCGCCGAGGCGCGACGACCAGAGGATGGCGCCGTTGCGATCGTACTTCGCGGCGAACACGTCGGTGCCGCCGACGCTGATCTGGCGCAACGTGTCGAAGGAGGCGGTATCGGAGAAGAAGCCGGTGATATAACAGTTGTTGAGGTTGTCCACCGCAACGCCGCGCACGTATCCGTTGCCGGGGCCGAGCGCCGTGCGCTGAATCCACCGGCGCGTGCC
>CAZJYH010000111.1:4766-10557 GCA_964549365.1 uncultured Alphaproteobacteria bacterium | reverse complement strand
TGACGCGGGAGCCCTGAGACATGCGTGCAGAGATCGCGAGGCGTCTTGTGTTCCGTCGCAAACTGGTCCGTCAACTGAAACTCCGGCAGATACTGCCGCACCGGCTTCTCCCAATCCAGCTTCCCGTCGTCGACCAACGTCCCAAGCACCAGGCTGGTGAAGGCCTTCGTGGAGGAGCCGATCGCGAACAACGTCCCGGCCGTCACCGGCAGCTTCTTCTCCGCATCGCGAACGCCGAACCCCTCGGTGAAGATCACCTCACCCTTGCGAACGATCGCGATCGACATGCCCGGTATGTCGAATCGCTTCAGGATGTCTGAAGCCAGCGAGCGGATGTCGGCCAGCGCCGCGGCGGTGGCCCGTGCGGCCTCCTCACGTGCCGCCGCTGTCTCACGATGCAATGTGAACGACAGCGTCGCGCCTCCCTGGCGAAACTGTCCGCTCATCGTCACGCCGTCCGCCGCGATGGTCCCCGCAAACGTCGGTTCACCCGGTACACTCGTGATCATGAAACCAACGGCCTGGCCGTTCACCGTCACGTCCTTCAGAGCCAGCGCCTTGATCCCCTGCGCCGGAATGTCGATCGTGCCGGTGTACGCGGAGCCCGGCACGCGCTCGAGCGTGACGAGCACCTCCAAGGGTGCGCCCGGCACCTCGATCGCCCCCTTCCATTTGCCCACCGCGATGTCATCCGGCTGCGCATCGAGCCGAGTAACAGTGAACAGGAACAACACGATCAGACCAATCGATGCGATCTGAGCCGAACCATTGCCGAAGCGAAAGCGGATGTGATTCATGGATGGAATGGAATCATGCGGAAGAGAGGGAAGGGCTTCGCCGATGCCGCATCGGCGAAGCCGCCGGCATCGACATCAACCCGATGCATCAACGGGCACCGCAAGCCGAAGTTTCGCGTACAATGCGCGCCCGGGTCCGCCTTCGGAAAGACGAGCCCGGGCGAGAACGGCAGGATCTTCACGATACGATATGTTCCGCGCGTGTTCAGGACGTCGGGATCTTCAGCACCTGCCCCACGCTGATCTTGTTCGGATCGCTGATGTTGTTCAACGACGCGATCGATTGCACGCTCACGCCGAAACGTTTTGCGATCGCGCCGAGCGTATCGCCGGACTTCACCACGTACGTCTGCGGCGCGGTCGCGCTCCCGCTCGAGGAGGGGGTCTGCGTTCCCGCCGTGGAGCCGCCGCTCGCCGCCGCCGGCACCGTCCCCCCGATAACCAGCCCCTGCAACGCGGCAAGGTCGCCGTTGAAACGATTCCGATCCACGCTCCCCGACACACCGTTGACCGTGCCGCTCTGCGTATACTGCCAGAAGGTGTATTGCTTCCACCCGTTCGGGATCGTCGGGTTGGGGGCCGACGTATAATGGGCAACCCACAGCGGGTACGAACCGAACTGGCCGTTCATATGAGCATTCCAGAATCCCGGGCTGGTGTAGATGATCGGCGGCCTGCCGATGGCCTGCGCTACCGCATCCAACCAGACGGAGATGCCGCTGATGATCGCGGAGTTGCTGGAGCTTCCTGCCACTTCGATGTCGAGGACCGCAGGCAGGTCGCCCGCGCTCGGTTTCACCACCGAGAGGAACAGCTTCGCCTGCGCCGACGCGTCGACCCCGGCCCTGAAGAAATGATAGGCGCCGCGCAGAAGCCCGGCGCCCTTCATCGCCGGCCAATTCTTTGCGAAGTACTGGTCGGTGATCGTGTTCGACTCCGTCGCCTTCGTGAAGGCGAACGTGTTGCCTGCGGCGGCCACGGCGTTCCAATCAACCGTGCCCTGATAGTGTGAGACGTCGATGCCGAGTAGCATGGTGGTAGCCTCTTGATTCTGGAAGATGTATGCGTGGACCATTGATGCCGAGGCAATCGCCGGGCAGACCATGCCCGCAGCAGCGCTCAGCCCAATCCCTTCTTCACGTTCGGTGGAAGCTTCTCATATACCATCGCATAAGAAGCCTGAATCAGGTCGCGCAGCTCCCGCGCCTTCAATGCGCCGAGATGTACGACATGCACCCAGTGGTGGCGCGCAAGATACGCCGCGGGCTGAATCCCCTCCCGCTCCACGAGTTCGGCGAACATCTCGGGTGTGCACTTGAAGCTGATGCCGGTGATCTCGGCCGGCTCCAGATTCGTCACCGCGAACATCTTGCCGCCCACCTTGTACAACAGATCATTCCCCCATTGTACCTGCTCGGTGACATGGGGATGCGATAGACAGAGCGAGCGAAATGTGTCCTTGTCCATGAAGATTTCGAGATCATCGTGACAGGTACGGCAGGCCCGATGTTCGCCCCTCTTCAAGGCGTCGGCACAACCTTGCCGCCGACAGTTGAGATGGCCACGCTCGGCACCTTCGTCACCGGATCGAACATTCGGATTACCGAACCATGGCGCGGGTACGGCCGCCAAGTGCGATCTTCGCGGCCCGGCCAATTCCGGCCGAGCCCGCTCCGTAGCGTGAGCGCAGACCAATCCCCATGTTATGGAACCGAAAGAGCTTCCCATACTCTACCGCGATCGGCACATCATCGCCGTCGACAAACCATCGGGCCTCGTGGTTCATCGCTCGAAGATGGCACGCGACGCGGTGAACTGCCTTGCGCTGCTTCGCGATCAGGTCGGCTTCTGGGTTTATCCCGCCCACCGGCTCGATCGCGGCACGTCAGGCGTTCTTCTCTTCTCCAGCACTCCGGAAGTTGCGAGCAAAATCAGCGCCATGTTCGCCGAACGCACCGTGCACAAGCAATATCTCGCAATCGTACGCGGCTGGGCTCCCGAGAGCGGCATCATCGATCATCCGTTCGCGGATGATGAATTCGACCAGCCGACGGAGGCTCGCACCGACTTCGAGCGCCTTGCCTCGGTTGAACTTCAACACCCGATCGGTCCCTACTCGACCGCCCGCTATTCTCTCGTCCGCGCAACGCCCGTCACCGGCCGCACACATCAGATCCGGCGGCACATGCGCCATGTCTCACACAAGGTGATCGGCGATACGATCTACGGCGAAGGCCGCCACAATCGGTTCTTCAGGGAGCGATTCAACGTACACCGGCTTTTGCTGCACGCACATCGGCTGCAACTGGCACATCCGCTGACCGGTGCGGCACTCACTATCACCGCGCCGTTGCCCGATGAGTTCACGCTCCTGTTCGAGGCGTTCGGATGGGCCGGCGTGCCGGAGCCGGATCACGAATCGATGAGCGCCGTCGGGATTCCGACCGTCCGCGCGCAGAACCCGTCGATGGAACGATGAGCCACGAAGCGCGGGGCATCGGTACTCCGCGCCCCCCGACGCCCTCCTACCGTCGAGGCCGACGTCCGAGCGCGCTGCGCACCTTCCCCGTCACGAACGATGTCTCCGGGACGCGCAGCAGCGTGGCCGTCCCCACGTAGACTACGCCGTACGGGATCATCACCGCCACTGCCAGAACCACGGGATGCATCGCACCGGCCAGCAGCTTCACGCCCCACCCGACCGCTGCGGCCAACAGGGCCGAACCCCAGAGCGCGGCCGTGAACGACGACGGCAATCCCGTGATCCCGATCCGTTTGTTCAATGCCCGCCTCAAGAGCGCGAACTCCACCCAGCCGGCAATCCCCGCCGACGCCGTAAGCCCGGCAACGCCGAGCCGGGCATCGAGCCCGAACCATCCCACCAACGGGATCGCGCAGAAATATCCGAGCACCGTCGTCAGCGCCACGCGAATGATCGCGAACCGGAGCGGAGTGCGCGTGTCGCGCAGCGCGTAGTAGGTGGAGGCGTACAGACGACCGAGCGTCGAGGCGAGCAGCCCGATGGACGAGCCGGCCAACACGATCCACACGTACCGACTGTCGGCGCCCGTGAACTGCCCCGACTGGTAGATCGCCGCGGCAAGGACGTCACCCAGTGCAAGAAACGCCATCGCCGACGGAACGATGAAGAACGCGATGCGCCGCAGGCCCGCATTCAGACGCGCGTGCAACATCGCGGCGATCTCCTGCTCGCTCCCCACCGCGCTCGACATCGCCGGCAGCTCCGCGGCCGAGATCGCCATGCCGAACAGGCTCACCGGCAGCGTGTACAACGTCTGCGCGTATCCAAGCGCAGCAACCGCGCCGTTCGGCAGGTAGCTCGCGAGTACATTGTCGATGTAGGCGCTGATCTGCACAACGCCGCGACTGATGAAGGCCGGCAGGAAATTTGCCAGCACCGTTCGCACGTTCGCGGCGTTCAGCGCGGGCCATAGCCGCAACGCGTGCACCAGACGGAGCACCACCGGCAGCTGCACCAGAAACTGCAGCGCGCTGCCGGCCACCGACCCCCACGCCACCGCTTCGGCCAACGGGAACTGCCCGATCGATCCCCCGAAGGCAACCAGGCTCCCGATCATCACCAGATTCCACAGCACCGGCGCCGTGTACGAGAGGAAGAACTTTCGGTGGCTGTTCAGAATCCCAAGACACCATGCGGACATGACCAGCAGACCGGCCCCCGGGAACAGGATCCGCACCAGGCGGATCGTCAATTCCCGCTTCTCCCCCGAGAACCCCGGGGCGAGCAGATCGATCAGCAACGGAGTCGCCAACACACCGGCCAGCACCAGCACCGACACCGACAGAGCAAGTACGGCCGCTATCGCCCCGGCCAAACGCCCGGACTCCTCCTTCTCGTCGCGGGCCAGTAGACCGGCATAGACGGGGATGAACGAGGCCGAAAGCACCCCTTCACCGAAGAGATTCTGCAGGAAGTTCGGGATTCGGAACGCGGATTTGAAGGCGTCGGCGGCGGCCGAGTTGCCGAAGTAATGGGCGAACACGCGCTCGCGGATAAGGCCCGCGATGCGGCTCAGGAGGATTCCGGCCGCCACCAGGAACGCGGAACGTCCGGTGCCGATCCCCGTCTTCGATGTCTTGGATGTTGAATCGGAACGTGCGTCGTCTGATGCGGGGGCCACGATGTGCCGATGAGCAAGTGAAGGGAAGTCCGGACGTGCGGAAGGCCGGACCTGGATCGGCAGGCGACAGCTTCGCGCGTTGAAGCGCCGAAGTTAGCAATTCATGCGGAGAAGACGGCGCATCGAGGCGACGTCGGCATACCGCGTGTCGACATGGCGCGCGTCGGCACGCCGCGGGCATATCGCCGCGCGCGTGACGCTCGGCATAACGCCCCGTGCGCACGGCCCGTATCGAGCTACTCCAACCGATACCCCACCACCGACGTTCGAGAAGATGTCTGATAAACAACCACCGCTTCATGCCGGGCTGCGTCGATGTTCCAGTCCGAAAGCGTCCCATGCGATGTGGTCCGTGGAATGCGCCATTCACCAAGCAGAGCACCTGTTGCCGATGCATAGGCCTGAGCAACCACGAAGTGATCCTCCCGATACGCAAATCCCATCCGCTTTACGTGCCAGCCCACGTAGACGTGGCCGTCCGCGACCGAGAGCTGAACGATCCGGGCTCCGGTCGAGTCGGCGAGGTGTGCGATCGAGTCGATCGTGGGCAACGTGCTCGGTGGTGCACCGCTTGGGACTACCGCACCGTTGAAATAGGACTTCAGCGGGAAACGGTTCCCGGTTGAAGTCCGGACCCACGGCACGGGATTCTGCACATAGTAATAATCGCCGTTGTCGAAGCAGATCAGCGGCGACGCCATCGCGAACCCGATGCCGAAAGCACGATGCACACTGTCCAGACGGCCCAGTTCGCGACGCGGTGCGCCCGTTGCATAATCGAAGGTCTGAAACAGCGGGACGCGATCGTAGAACTCCGGACGCGTCGGATCG
>CAZJYH010000111.1:4170-4756 GCA_964549365.1 uncultured Alphaproteobacteria bacterium | reverse complement strand
TCCCCGCCCAAACCCCACCTCCCCCCGCTGCCAGGAAGCAGAGGTCGTAGGGAGTGGCGGGTGGGGGCGCGCGGGGGTAGGGGCTGGATCTGGGGGTTGAAACGGATTTCGGCCACGGGTCAACGCGGGCTCGTCGGCCCCACCGCGCTCGCGGTGGATGTGCCGGTGTATGGATATCCCTTCCCGAGAAGTACCGCGAACTCCATCGTCGTTGTGTCGAACGCCGGCGTCATCGTCGCGTGCGACACGGTGAGCCCCGTCTCCGTTGTGGGCGGATACATGCGATGGATCGACAACGGCCTCCCCGTCGACGCGGAGAACTCCACTATTGCGGCGGCATTGTAGTACCCCATCCCCTCAAGCTCGCGCCGGCCGGAGGAGCTGTCGAATCGATATGCCGGTTTGAACTCCGGCAGCGACGCGCTGACCGCGAAAATGCCCGGGCGGAGGAACACCCCGCCGAAGAACATCGTGCGAGAGATCCCGCTCCGTTCATACCGCAGGAACGTGGTGTCGTCGAGTTCGGCGGAGGTGCAGTCCGGGCCGGTGGCGCGAATATTCGCCCGACTCGGTTGCCGGGTACACG
>CAZJYH010000111.1:0-4160 GCA_964549365.1 uncultured Alphaproteobacteria bacterium | reverse complement strand
GGTGCGCAGGTCGTACAACGACGCGGTGAGCGTCAACTGGTCGGTCAATGCAATGGTGGTTCGTTCGGGATCGATCACCGGATGGATGGCTGTCCCCAATGCGTGTTCGCCGGCTTCATCGATGGTCGTCACGAATTCGACCTCCGGTTCCGGGAGCTCGGGTGGAGTCCGCAATCCGACCGTGAAGGCCCCGGGCCGTTGCGCACCAACGCCCAGGCTGGCCGCAGTGTCGGGAACAGCCAGGAACAGATTGCGCCAGAGCACGCTGTCGCCGCTGCTGATACCGTAGATCGCCTTGGCAAACAGCAACAGCCCGGTCGAATCCCACACCGTGACGAACGGCACGTTCTGCTCGATCGAGAGCTCCCGCGCGAACGCCAACGCGGTGTCGACAACGGGTTCGATCGGGAAATTGCTCCGATCGACGTATCGCAGCGCACCGGCCAACCGTGGATACGATAACACCACCGCGAGCACGCCGGGCCGCCTGACCACGGCCAATCGGTGCATCATGTCGATGGCAAGTCCCTCGCATCGCGGACACGTCATCGGGCTGATGAAGAACAACACGTTCCGCCCTGCCGCGCCTCCGTGCGCATGCAGATACGCGGCCACATTCCGCGAGCGAAGGCCCGCTCGCAACGCGAAGTAATCCTCCGAATCCTGGGCCACCACCCTGGCGCTCAGCGCTGCAGAAGCAACCGTGAGCACACAGATTACCCAGCGCCACGTCATCGACCGCATCCGGAAGAGGTGCCGATACCGCGGGCACGGGCAACCGGACCCCGACCGCCATGCAACCGCATACTCCTCGCGAGTACGATCACCGCAGCGCCGCATCCGTTGGGCTGGTAAGCGTTCCGTCCGGGTTGAACACCATCACGCGCTGCGGCGCGTACAACACGAGCTTCCCGGCATCGCCGTCCACTCCCTCGATTCGCAGGCACTCGTCCGGCGAGTAGTTCGGGCAGTACACACCGTCCGCGGGATTCGCGGGATCGTACTCCTCGCCGCCGCTGCCGTAGACGATGATCACCCCGGTGCCGTCGTCGCGCTTGCCGCAGATCTTTCCGCTCGGGTTCGGGCACAATGTCTTCGTGTTGCCGTCCACCTTCCAGCCGCCGCTGCCGTAGACGGTCGTCACGCCACCGGCGATCGGCTTCTCGCCGCATACGTCCGGCGTGTTGTTTGGGCACAGGTTCGGCGCGCTTCCGAGCAACACCCATCCGCCGCTCCCGTAGACGGTGATCACGCCCGTGTTGGAATCGTACCCCGCGCAGATCGTTTTCGCAGGGGATGGGCAGAACAGATAGGGATCGCCTCCCTGTCGGCCGCCCGCACCGAACACGAGCACCTTCGAGTTGACGACGACATAACATTGGTCGGGCGACGCGTTCGGACAGACAACGATTTGCGTCGCGGAAACGTATGCTCCCCCCGAGCCACGAACCGTGTCCGACTGTGCAAACGCGCGCGTGCCGACGAGCATCGCCGCGGCAGCCAGCATGAGTGTCGACATTCCCTTCATATCGATATTCCTTACGTCCCGGTTTGAATCACGGATGTGCCCGAAGCGAATTGAGCACGGCCGGCATTGCATCCAACGCGAAGCAATCCCACCGCTCACGTGCCGACAAATCTAGGTTCGCGGAGAAGCCGCTGCGAGTACATCTTTGGGTACCGCGCAGCACTCCGGCACGCGATGCCTGCGCGCCCGATCGATGCGAGCAAAAACGAACGATGCCATCCTTTCGAGACGGCATCGTTCGGGGAAGGCGACAGCGAGCACCCTCCTGTATCATGTATCGCAACCTCGGCGCCCACGCGAACCGACCCACGTATCGCTGTCGTGATCGTGCTGTTCGCGTCGACGTCCTTGTGCATTGTAGTGTCAATACCAAACGGCACACGCCGTTCGTGAGGCAGGTGGAGATTGCCCGGCCATGCACCGAGCGCCGACACATCGAACCAATGGCTCACAGTCGAGCCTCGGCGCCCATGTACGTTCGGCGATCGCATCGCCGTTCGTATGGATCGTTCGGGATGTGACGGGAAAAATCTATGCCGGCGGGCCGCTCCCTTGTTCTATCCCCCGTTGTCGAGAGAGACCCACCGGCATAGTGAAAACAGCGCGCTTACGCTGCCTTACAGTCAAGCTTTCAAGTCAACAGATCCGTTGCGCGCTCCGCGCTCACCGCTTTCGCGTCATACTGCTGCAGCGCGGCGCCGAAACGGGCTGCAGACACGTTCACTCTGTCAACGATGCAAAGTTATCCTCTCGGCAAAGCGGCTGCCAGTACATCTTTGTGTACCTCCATCACCATCCCCTAAGAACCACCGCGCCGCTTCCCGGATCCGGGAAGCGGCGCGTATGATTTCGAAACGGGCCGCGGCGCACCTGCCTGATTGCCCCACTGCCTGATTGCCTCACCCATCGGCGCCCCACAACGAACCGCGCAACGGTGAGCGAGTCCGACGGCTATCCTCCGAACCCGAACGGGTTTGCCGAAGCGTTCGTCGGCGGCGACTGTGGCGCTGCGGTATCCGGCAACTGCACGATCGCCTCCCGCGCGTTCTTCAGATCGTCACGCAGATCCGGATCGTCGACCGCATCCAGTCGGTGAAGCTCGCGCCGCAGCGGCTCCGGCGTACCGCCGGTGAGCATCACCGCGTAACAGTAGCCGCGCACCGCCGCGAACTCCAACGGATCCGATGGACGGCCACCGTGTGCCGCAAAGAACGTGGCGATGTGCTCATACGCTCGCAGCGTTCCCATGTCGCTGAGGATGTTGAGAATGTCCTCGGCAAGCTGCGGCTCCATATCGTCGCGGAGATACGCGGCCAGCCGGTCACCGGCCGCATCGCCGTATTGCGCAAGCTCCTGCCCGGCAGCGTAGTCTCCCTCCTCGATGAAGCGGCGCACCACGTCCCCCATCGAAGCCACGCCTTCGTCGAACACGGATGTCAGGAATTCAACCAGGCGTCCTCCTTCGGGGTTCGCCCCGATCACCTCCTCGCGCCACTCGAACAGCGCCGGGCCCACCGCACGATCGAGCGTACCCCCGTGCCACGGACGCAACTGAATCTGTCGACGTTCCGCGGCGCCGGCTCCGTCGGCCGACCCATCGGCATTCGTGTCCGAGGCATCGGTCTCACTGTCGTCCGCCTCCTGCTCACCGTCGACAACGTCATAGTCGGCTCCGTCGTTCGACTCGGGGGCCGGACGCGAGCGCAGATCGTCGCGCAGCACCCCTTGTTGCAGCAGGCGCTCGGCCGTACCGTGCAGCCAGATCTGATAGCCGATCAGCTCGAAGTCCTCCACATCCCCCGCGCCCACGCGCAACGCTCCGCTCTGGTCCATGCCGACCGGCGTGACCGACAGATGGTCGACCACGATATCGCGCGGCGCATCCAGGCTCCCGGCGAAGTGCTCTACGATGCTCTCCTCCGGGTTCACGTCGTCCAACTCGATCGGGTCGGCCGCATCGAGAATCACGAGATGATAATGAGTGGTGGTGGCCAGGTCCTCCACCTGAACAACGTGCGCCAGACCGAACACGTTGCCCGCAAGGTGATAGGCGATCACGTCGCCCGTTTCCAACGCTTCCATGGGTATTCCCGTTCGTTGATATGTCGATGGTTGTTGTTGACGGTTGGTACTCCACACATACACGGGACGGCGGAGAAATCGGCGCGACGAAAACGCCGATACGTCGGCGCCACCCCGCATCGCCTCGCGACGTGCACGGTCACCGCGCACCGCCACAGCCTTCTCCTCCCCGATTCGATCGAGGATCCGGCCGGCACATACAGGCCCCCCGAACTCGCCGACATCACCGTCGGGGCGTGCAGCACGGACGACAATCCGACGATGAACGTCGCTCACGCAACTGCTTCGTCCATGAAGCTTGCGCCGCAGTCAGCGTTATTCGAACGGGCGATCGCGCCCTGCTTCGGCATCGGGCGGCCCTTCGCCGCCGTCGAGGCCGAAGCCGAGCTCGACCTCGGGCTCGGCATATTCCACGATGTCGGTCTCGTCCAGCTCAGCGTCATCGCGCTCGTCTTCGCGCGCACAGGCCTCCGGCTGCCCGTCGGAAGACGACGACGATGACGAACGCATTGCCGCACTGAATGCGTTGCTGCAGATGGACTCGGAGCGC
>CAZJYH010000110.1:3932-10583 GCA_964549365.1 uncultured Alphaproteobacteria bacterium | reverse complement strand
TCAAGGAGGCAGTACTATGCCGGTGGGGCATTCATTGCTCAAACTGAGACACCACCGTCTCGGTCACTCACACGTCCGCGCAACGCGCAGCACGATCGGGCGCACTCCCGACGGCGCAGCATCGGCTCCGCGCATCGGCCTGACGGGCGCGGCGGCCTCCCCCTTGCGGCTGCCGTATCCGATCGTCAGCTCGATCTGATCGGGCGAAATGCCATGCGACAGAAGCCAGGCGCCGACCTTCGCAGCGCGCAGATCGCTCGCCTCCAGGTTGCGCTTCTCGGCCGCGCCCGAGGCGTATCCCTCCACGATCACCGACAGCCCCGGACATTGTTCCATGAACGCCCGCATGCGCTCGAGGGCTGCGGCCGTGAACGCATCGGCCGTGTCGGGCGTGGCCCCGTCCGCCGCGAAGCGGAGGTCCGGGAAGGCGGCGCTTCCCCCCACCTTCGGCGGCACCGGGCAGCCCGCGCGATCGGCGATGCCGGCCAGAAGCGGGCAGCGGTCGCGGCCGTCGGGGATCGAGTCGCCGTCGGTGTCGGCGCGGCGCGCGTCGGTTCGGAGCGTCAGCACCTCCACGCCGTCGAGCAGGCCGTCGTTGTCGATGTCGGCGTTCGTGGGGTCGGTGCCGAGGCGCTGCGTCTCCTCGCGGTCGCTCAGGCCGTCGGAATCGGTATCCGGGCTCTTCGGATCGGTGTGCAGGGCCAGAACCTCCACCCCGTCGGAAAGGCCGTCGCCGTCGGTGTCGGCGGCCGTCGGTGAACAACCGAAGCGAGCGACCTCCTCGCCGTCGGAAAGGCCGTCGCCGTCGGTATCGGCGGCCGTCGGGGAGGTATGCGTCGTGCCGATCTCGGCGCCGTCGGAAAGGCCGTCCGTGTCGGTGTCGGGTGCGTTCGGGTTGGTATGATAACCGAGCGCCTCGGCGGCGTCGCCGATCCCATCGCTGTCGGAGTCCTGCGCGCGCGCGTTCGTGAAGAACTCGCGCACCTCCTGAAGATCGCTCAGGCTGTCGCCGTCGGTGTCGGCAACGCACGGCTCGAGCCCAAGCCCCTCCTCGATCTCATCGGAAAGGCCGTCGCTGTCGCAGTCGTCGGTCATGAACGCGTACGCGGCGCGGTGCTCGCGCGCGCAGGACGTACGCGAAGGCTGGAGCATGCCGCACAGAAGGAACAGGGCGAACGCTGGGAGAAGAAGTCGGCGCATCGGTCCGGATACGGATGTCATGGCGCGCAAGATGTCACAACCGCGGCATGCGCGCCAAGCATGCCCTTGAACGCACAGGCCCCCGTCATCATTCGAGGACGGGGGCCGCGGAATCATGGAGGCTGAAGCGTACCTATTGGCACGGCTTTTCGACCATCGTGGTAATGCGTCGGTTCTGCTTGCGGATCTGCTCCAGCAGCTTGTTCGGCACCGTCCCCTGCTCCGGCTCGGGAACGCGCGGCACCGTGCTCCCGTATCCGACGGCGCCGAGGATCTTCTCCTGCGCCACGCCGTTGGCGATCAACCAGTCGCGTACGCGCTGCGCACGCTTCTCGGAGAGCTGCTGGTTCCACGTCGGGTTCCCCTCCGAGGAGGTGTGCCCCTCGATCCGCACGCCGATCTCCTCGCACTGCTTCATGTAATTGAGCAGTTGCTGCAGGTTGCGCATCGTCTCCGGACGCGCCAGATCGAAGTTGTCGGAGTTCACCTTGAAGTAGATGCCGGAGAAATCCGTGCGGTCGCCTTCGAGCGGCACTTCCGGCAGGCCGGCGAGCGGGCCGCTCTTGCGAATCTGCTCGGAGTACTGCCCCTGCGCCATCCCCTTCGGACAGCCGTTGTTCTCGAGAGTCCCCTTCAGCAGCGGGCACTGGTCCAGGCCGTCCTCGAGGCCGTCGCCGTCGGTGTCCTTGCTCAACGGATTCGTGAACATGCGGGTCACCTCCACACCGTCGCGCAGCTCGTCCTTGTCCGTGTCGGTATCGAGCGGATCGGTCTTGTAGAGCTTCACCTCCTGGCCGTCGCGCAAGCCGTCGCCGTCGCTGTCCTTGTTCAACGGATTGGTGCTGTAGGTCATCGCCTCCTGCCCGTCGGTCAGTCCGTCGTTGTCGGTATCCTTGTTGTTCGGGCTCGTGTTGTATTTCTTCACCTCATCGAAGTCGCTGAGGTTGTCGTTGTCGGTATCGACCTTGTTCGGATCGGTCATGTACCGCGTCGTCTCGTCGCGATCGGAGAGCCCATCGCCGTCGGTGTCCATCGCCGAGGGATCGGCGAGAGAATCCGCCGGAGGCGCCGCGGTGTCGCGCGGCGTCTGGGCGGTGGTATCCGGCGTGCGCGGCTCGTCCGGTGGGGGGGGCGGCGGCTCCGGCTCCTCGGGCGAAGGCTTGTGGATGGTCCAGGCAAGCCCCACCGTCAGCGTCGCGAAGTAGTCCGGAGGCGTGGACTTCCCTCCCGGCCCGGTCTTGCCGACCGATTCGCCCCCCTCCTCGAAGTCGATGTAGTGCGCGTAGCCGTCCAGATAGTCGGTGGAGTTGACGTAGAAGAGGCCCTGCGCGAAGAGGGCGAGGCGATCGTTGAAATGATATTCCACGCCGCCGCCCACCGGCATCACCAGCACACGATGTTCGTAATCGCCGGTCTGGTTGGTGGGGAGCGCCTGATCGCTGTCGTTTTTGATCGTGAAGTCGATCAGCCCCAGCCCCAGCGTGAAGTACGGCACCAGCTGGGCCTGCGAGTTGAAATAGCTGCGCGCCGAGAGCACATAGCGATTGATGGAGATATGGTTCTGCGGCGTGATCGCGACGGTCGAGCCCGGATAGGTGGTTGCGCCCACGGGCCCGAAGAAGTTGCTCGCATACTTGAGCCGGGCGGTATCCCCGATGCCGTACGGAAGGCTCGAGTGTCCGAAGCTCGCCATCAGCGCAAACGATTCGGCGATATTGTAGCGCACGGTGAACCCGAAGTCCAATCCGAAGTGCGGCGCCAGCGATCCCTGGTATTGCAGGCTGTTGAACTCGCCCATGTACAGGCCTGTTCCTACTTCGCCGCTGACGACAACCGCCTGAGGAATAACCTGAGCGTGCGCGATGGTTGCTGCGAGGATGAACAGAAAGCCGAAGTGGGGTAGGAAGGTAGCCCTGTTCGCTCTCATGTCGGCAGTATGTCTTGTGTGTCGATCATTATGCGCGGACGAATCGCGGCCGGTGCGGAGATGTACGAAGGGATTCCACCGGTTCGGCGGGCCGTATCCATGACGCATTCGATGGCACCCATTCGGGCGTGGGGGAGCAGGGAGTTCCTCCGATTGAGGAGACGTGGCCCCGCCATCATACAACCGACACAGGAACGGCCCACAATATCACTCTTTGATACAGCAAAACAACAACAATGCGAAGGTATATCCAATGAAAAGCCCGGCGTTGGCGGCTTCGATGAGGAAGCTGCCGGGCCGGGCATTCATTGAGGTCCGATCCCTCGGCGAGGCCGGGGAAGGTTCAGTTCGTCATCGCCGCATCCACCGCAAGCTCGTCGAGAACGGCAAGCCGGGGAAGGCGCTCGTGCACCAGTCGCCAGATCGTGCTGTTGACTTCATCGGGCGTCTTCGCGCCGTCGACCACGTAGAACCGGCCGCGCTCATCGGCGGCGAGGCGCATGTACCCGTCGATCACGCGCTCGTAGAATCGAACGCCGCTCTCCTCCATCCGGTCACGCTCCAAGGCGAGACGTTCGCGGCAGCGGTCGAGAGCGAGCTCCGGGCTGACATCGATGAAGAACGTCATGTCCGGGACGAGATCCTGTGTCGCGATACGATTGATGTGGACGATGTCCTCGAGCGGCAGTTGCCGGCCATACCCCTGATATGCTGTTGTGGAATCGTAGAACCGATCGCAGATTACCACCTTGTCCTGCTCCAGCGCCGGCAGGATGACCTCGGCGACAAGCTGCGCCCGGCTGGCGGAGAACAACAGCAGTTCGGTGCGCTCGTTCATCTCGGAGAACTCTTTGTTCAGGAGGATCCCGCGGATGTGCTCGGAGAGCCGAGTGTTTCCGGGCTCGCGCAGCATAAGCACCTCACGGCCGCTTTGCTGAAGCCGCTCGGCCAGCAAACGCGCCTGCGTGGACTTGCCACAGCAGTCGATGCCTTCGAAGGTTATGAACATAGGCATTGCTCCTGTTACGGTGAGACAAACATTGCGGAGGAAATTGATAGCTTACCGCGGTCCCGCGGAAGGCCGGTGTCGTCGCGGCCGCGACGTTCGGGCTGGTTGGAAGAGGCCGCGAAACAGTTCGGCGGCAGGTTGGATTCCATCGGAAGACGATCCGGATCGGATCAACGGCCAAGTGTGGCTCCGTCATTGCACCGAAGATAGATTGCCGGTGTGCCAAAGTCAATCTCGGAACGACCCCTCCTTGAAAATGAACCGAATTACCCCCTTGTTTCTTCTGATTGTGGCGCTCTGCTGCACCCTGTTGCCGCTCGGAGCCTGCTCATCGTCGCGCTCGTCCGGCTCGACGAAGACCTTGCGCCCGGCCCCCGAATCCGAGCGCGGCGAGGCCGATGATGAGGAGGAGGAAGAGGCCGGGCGCGAGCGCGAGGAACACGAGCGGATGCCGCCGCCACCGCCGATGGCATGGGGGAGCGGGCTTGCGATCGAATCGATGGAGGCCGCCGGCGACACGCTCCGTTTCCACGTCGGCTCGCCGCTGTTCTTCCGCATCCGCGTGGCCGATCAGGCCGCGTGCGCACCGTTCATCGGCAAGCCGTTCTACTTCGATCGCAGCGGCGCGCAGCTCGGCTGGGGCTTCGAGGAAGTTGCCGACTCGCTCCTGTTCCCCCGCACCGGTGGCGCCTGCGAGCGCGTGGTGATGCTCTCGGCCGAGAACGCGAACCGCATCGCCGAGGGGACCTACACGCTCAAGCTGCTGTTGTTCCTCGACGGCGGCACGAAGCTGTACTCGGACACCGTGGTGGTGCAGGCCGTTCGATCGGTCGATGGAGCGAACAACCTGTCGTATGTACGGTTCCTGCAGGAGCAGATCCTGCGCAACAGCCCGCTTCTTGCCGATCCGGAGACGATCCGCGCATTGTTCGCCGATGGGACGCCGAAGAGCGCGGAGTCGGAAGTGTATCGCGCCGCGATTCTGTATCGGGTCGGCGATGCAACCGGCGCCGACGCCGCGCTTGCCTCGGCGCGGGCGATGGCCGCGGCCCGGGGTCGCGAACTCGATCGCGCGGCGTCGGGGACGCTCGGCGCGTTGACGCGCGTGCTGCGCTCCTCCCCCCCGCAACGCTGACCCAACATTCATGAGCGGACATTCACGATGAGCCTTCGTTTCGAGTTTGCCGCCGACGTGCGCGACGGCGCGATTCAGATCCCCGCCGACGTCGCCGGGCGCCTTCGCGTGCGCGGGCTCGATCGCGTGCGAGTGGTGCTGACGACGATCGCCGATGAGGAGGAGCGGCTTGCGACGCGCGGCATCGACGGCGCGATGATCGATCGCGTCGCCGCGGTGCAGTTGTTCGACCGCGACGTCGCGACGGTCGTGCTCACCGGTGAAGGCATCACCGCCGGCACCGAGCTGGGCGCCCGCCTCGCGGCGCTGCTGCCGCCGGATCGAGGTACATCGTGAATCGAGAGAGACCATGAATCGGCGTGCATCATGAAGGGCGTGCTGGTGGAGACCGACTTGATCGTGGCGTTACTCAACGCACCGAGCGAGACCGTGCCGACCCTTCGCCGTCTGCTCACCGCGACCACATGCTACACGACGTTCATCCAGGCGGCGGAGATCTACGGGACGGCGCGAACGCCGGAGGAGTTGCGCACGGTGGAACGGGCCGTGTTCGGGCTCAAGGTTCTGGGCGCAAGCGGTCGGTACGCTGCAACAATCGGACGGCTTCGATCGTCGAACGTTGACCCTCGCGATTATCGCACCGCCATCGTGGCCGCGATGGCGATCGAGTCGAGGATTCCCATCGTTACGGGTCGATACGCAGAGGTCTACGCTGATGTCCCGGGGCTGCACGTCATCACCGAGGCCCGGCTTGCCGAGGCGGAAAACGATGTGACGTTCGCCGAGATCCTGGCGTCGTAGTAGGTACGGCCCCGTCGCGATGCGTGACGGCACCACGATGGGAAACGACAGGACACCGGCAACCCTCGCCCGTCGAGACGCGCGCCCGTATCCGGCAGGGCACGGACGAGAAAATGTCTGGGCATCATCCCGCATTTCTTCTTATCCTTGCACGCTACACGATTTCGGAATCATTCTTGAGGTGCTTCAGTGCGGATAACCAAGCAGTACACGAATCGCGAAAGCCAGTCGTTGGATCGTTACCTGCTAGAGATCGGTATGGTTGAGCTGCTGACTCCGGAGATGGAGATCGAGCTGGCCAAGCGGATCAAGCGAGGCGGCGCGGACGGAGAGAGGGCGCTGGAACAGCTCACCAAGGCAAACCTCCGATTCGTTGTATCGGTCGCCAAGCAATACCAGAACCAGGGGCTTTCCCTGGGCGATCTGATCAACGAAGGGAATCTCGGCCTCATCAAGGCCGCGAAGCGCTTCGACGAGACGCGCGGATTCAAGTTCATCTCCTACGCCGTGTGGTGGATTCGTCAGTCCATCCTTCAGGCACTCGCCGAGCAGTCGCGCATCGTGCGCCTGCCGCTGAAC
>CAZJYH010000110.1:0-3922 GCA_964549365.1 uncultured Alphaproteobacteria bacterium | reverse complement strand
TGAACAAGATCGGCAAGAAGTTCTCGGAGCTGGAGCAGCAGTTCGAGCGCGAGCCGACCGCCGCGGAGCTCGCCGAGGAGCTGGACATGACGATGTCCGAGGTCGCCGACACGATCAAGATCTCCGGCCGCCATCTCTCGGTGGACGCACCGTTCGCGCAGGGTGAGGACAATCGCCTGCTCGACGTCCTCACCAACGAGTCGCAGCCGGCGCCCGACATGGGCCTGATGTCCGAGTCGTTGAAGATCGAGGTGCGCCGTGCTCTCTCCACCCTCTCCGAGCGCGAGGCCGAGGTGATTCGCCTCTACTTCGGGCTGGACCGCGAGCATTCGCTGACGCTGGAGGAGATCGGCGAGCGCTTCCAGTTGACGCGCGAACGCGTTCGCCAGATCAAGGAGAAGGCCATCCGCCGGCTCCGGCACACGTCGCGCTCGAAGGCGTTGCGCGCGTATCTGGGCTGAGCGATCGCCGAACATTTCATGGACCGAAGCCCCGGGGACTCAGAGATCGCCGGGGCTTCGTCCGTTCTACACCGTGCCGCGTCCGGGGAGAAGTGCACAACGGCATCCGCCGGTGAGAAGGGCTAACATCGCGCGGTGCCGTGGTGTTGATCGGGAGTGAGCACGAATATCCACGTCATACTGAGTATCTTCGCAGACGATCGCTCCGGCACGCAGCACACGACGGCCCGGCCGTCCATCCCTTGTTCGGTTGCCGGACGGTTCAACAGCATTCACGCTCCGATGAACCTCTCCGAATCGCGCGTACATCAACTCCTGGACAATGTTCGTGGTCGCCGCATCGCCGTTGTGGGCGATGTGATGCTCGACCGTTACTATCGCGGCACCGTCTCGCGCATCTCTCCGGAGGCGCCGGTGCCGATCGTCGACATCGAGGACGAATCGGAGTACCCCGGGGGCGCCGCCAACGTGGCCTACAACCTGGTGATGCTGGGCGCGGCGCCGTTGCTGCTCGGCATCATCGGCAACGACAGCTCCGGCCGCCAGCTGCGCGATCTGCTCGGCGGTCTCGGCATCAGCGACGAGGGACTGCTGAACGACCCCGAGCGCCCCACGACGGTGAAGACCCGCGTCATCGCCTCCAGCCAGCATATCGTGCGCGTCGACCGCGAGGCAAAGCGCGAGATCGCCGCCGGCATGCGCGAGCAGCTTCTCGATCTGCTCGAACGCAACATCACCACCATCGACGCGCTGATCATTCAGGACTACAACAAGGGCGTGGTCACCCGCGAGCTCATCGGCCGCCTTGTGGCCGTCGCGCGGGCGCACGATGTGCCGGTGTACGTCGATCCCAAGTTCAACAACTTCTTCGAGTACACGGGCGTGACGGTGTTCAAGCCCAACCGCAAGGAGGCCGAGGACGCGCTGCACCGCAAGCTCCGCACGCCGGAGGAGCGTGAGGAGGGCGTGAGCGAACTGCTGGGCCGACTCGAGAGCGAGTACGTGATCCTCACGCTCGGCAGCGAGGGGATGATGCTTGCGCGCCGTGCCGAGGCGCCGATCCTCGTCCCGACCAAGGCCATCCAGGTGGCCGACGTCTCGGGCGCGGGGGATACGGTGATCGCCACGCTCGCATCGGCGTGTGCCGCCGGCGCCTCGATGCAGGAGGCGGTGGTGATCGCCAACCACGCGGCCGGCATCGTCTGCGAGCAGGTCGGCACGGTCCCGGTTCGCCATGCGGAGCTGCTGGAGGCGCTGTTGGAAGACTGCCGCAAGAGCGTCGAGACGGACTGAGGGACGGTTGTGCTCCGGTTATGCCGAAGCACCGTTGATGCGATGCCGATCCGGAGCGCGGAGTCAACTCCGCGACAACATGCAGCCGCCGCAACGTCTCGGCCAACGGCATGGTGACAAATGTCATGGCCTCCCCCGCCGCATCGGCCTATCTTTGCCCCACTTCATGCGTCGCCTGACAACCATCGTCGCACTTCTGGCCTTCGCGCTGTACGGCAACATCAGCGTGGTGCTTTGGGCGTGTTACTACGTTTCCGAGGACGCGATGGCGGCAGCGTATTGCGTCAACCGGAGCAATCCGCGCTGCCACGGGAAATGCCATGTCGCCAAGATGACGAGCGACGAACAGACCGGCACCAGACCGATCTCGCCGGTTCTCACCATGAAGATGGCCCCGTTCGTCCTCGCCGAGGCCGGCGGGCTGCAGACCTCGCCCCGGCCCCGCTCCCGACACCACGACGCCTCCGCCGCGGCCCTCGACGGCACGCCGCAACCGATCGACCATCCCCCTTCCCTTCGCTGCTGACGCAACGCTTCACTCCTGCGATCTGATCGCACCGTGCATGCCGCACGCAGGGCATGCGCGCGCGCGCCGTGTTCGTTCCCATCCTCAACTACCCGCACATCGCGAAGCTCGCCGCGGTTTCATGCCGCCGCGCCGGCGCGGTGCGCACGTCCGATTCATTCGATGCGTTCACAGCAATCATCCTCACGCCTCGCGGCGCTTCGTGCCGCCCTCGTCGCCGTCGCTCTGCTCACCGCTTCGGGCACCGCCCGCGCCTGCGACTTCTGCAACTGCCTGCTCGGAATCAATCCGTTCTATACGTCGGCCGATCGTCTGACGCTCTCCGTGCTGCTGCAGCGAACGTTCCATCCCGCCGGCATGATCGACTCCGGCGGCATGGGCTCAAAGCCCGTCGCCGTCTCCCCCGGCGGGCTCACCGGCCTTGCTCCACACCTGATGCACGGCGGCGCACACGACGAGCCGACGCCCGTCATCGAGCGCCGTACGACGTTCGAACTGGCGGCGCAACATCATCTCTCCGATCACTTCATGATCACCGCAACGCTCCCGTTTCTGATGCTTGCGATCGACGGTGAACCCGGCGGCGACTATCGTGGCATGGCGGACCCCACGCTGACGGCGCACTATGTGGCCACGATCGACGGAAGCGGCGGCATGCGCACCGTGGTGATGGCCGGGATGGGCCTCGACATACCGCTCGGCGCCACGCGCCTGCGCGACGCGGACGGCGAGCGACTGGACCCGACGATGCAGCCGGGGAGCGGATCGGCGGATCTGCTCGCCAACGTACGCGGCATGCTCCAGACGGGCGCGTGGACGATCGCGCTCGACGCGCTCGCGCGGTTGAACACGGAGAACGCCGACGGCTACCGGTTCGGCCATTCACTGACGGCGACGACCACGGTGAATCGCGACATCGTACGAAGCAACGCCGATCAGTTCGCGCTGGTCGGCATCGCCGGACTTCGGGCCGAGCTTGCCGGCGACGACCGAAGAAACGGGCTCGCCCGCAGCGGCACGGGATTCACCACCGGATATGCGCAGCTCGGTCTGGAGGTCGCATACGGTGATGTGCGCATAACGGTCACAACGTTGCTCCCCGCGTACAGCCGGCGTGCCCTCGAAGTTGGGACGGAGGATCCGCGCTTCGCCGCAAGCATCGGCCTGGAGTTTTGAGGGAAGAAAAGAAGAACGGGGATGGAGAACAGAAAAAGACAGACGGCCGTTCGCCCCGAGTTTTACTCGGGACGATTGCAAGGGTTCACAGCCCGTAGCCGGTGGTCGATCGGAGCGAGGCCACGGAAGAGAAGGGATGGGTGACGAGTGACCGGTGCGCGAGCGCACAGCCCGAACCCGAAGGGTTCACAGCCGATAGCCGGTGGTCGAGCGAAGCGAGGCCACCGGCCGGCAAGACTCTCTTCATCTTCAGCACCCCGGAGGGGTGCAAGATCGGACGGATCTTCCGTCAGCGTGCTGAGGGACAGCGCAGAGACCGCCGAGTCGCGGAGTCAACTCCGCGACAACACTACCGTTGCGCTCGGACAAAGCGGGCAGCGAGAGGCATGCTGCCACCATGGTTTCGCATTCTGAATTCACGTTCCGAATTCGCCGACGCCCGCTCAGTCGTGCTTTGCGCCGTTGG
>CAZJYH010000109.1:4703-10648 GCA_964549365.1 uncultured Alphaproteobacteria bacterium | reverse complement strand
TGCGTGAGCGAGGTGTTCTGGAATACCAGCTCGGACTGGCTCTGGTAGTTGTTGCCGGGCTGCGACGCGATCGTTGCGTTGGCGAAGAAGTTGATCGTCCCGGTTGCCGGATACCGATCCGTTCCGTTCGAGATGATCGTCGACGGTGTCGCCGGGCGCGACAGATCCAGCGTGGTCGTGATCACACCGAGCGTCACATCGTTGACGGTCACGTTCACGCTCAGCGGCGTGAGCGACTCGTTGAGCGGGCTCGGATCCGGATCGGGTGCGATCGCCGTGTTGGAGCTGAACGTCGCGTTGCCGCTCGATCCGCTCGCGAAATAAGTGTTGGGAAGCACGTACACCTTCACGCCGTTGACGACGATGCAGGTCTGTGCCGATGCAATGGAGCCGGCCATCGCCACGCCGAAGGCGATCGCGGCGAATGCAACCAGCATACGATTCAGTCTATGTGTCATGATGACTATCTCCGTGTATTAGCTGATGTGATTTTCTCGGAATGCCCGCCCCGCATGCCGGAGTCCCGACACGGCAGGGCATCAACGGTTCGGGAACTCACCACGCGGACCCGATCTCCGACCGGCCTTTTGAGCCGACGGCGACCGTTCGAGGTCCTCGTGGCGCTCCAGCCATCAATCTCCACCACCACCCTGGCCGAGCGTCACCGAGGAACCGGACTTCAACGTCAGGCCGACGACGCCCGCTGCATCGGTGAAGTCCACATCCGCCGAAAGATTGAACGTCTCCCCCGTGAACGGTGGAGTCGACGTCAGGTTCGTGCTGACGAGGTTCAGCGGCGTGGTGCTCGTGTAGATCTTCGAACCGATGCGCGTCTGCGCATTGAATGAGAGGGTCCCCGTGGCCGGGAAGCGCGAATCAGGCGAATTCGAGACGATCGTCGAGATCGGCTGCGGTCCCGGGGCCAGGTTCGTCGTGACCGGACCGTTGACGGGGTCGGTGGCCGTCACGTTGATGTTCGCGACCGTGTACTGGGCGTTGATCGGGCCCTGCGGCGGCGGCGGGACGATCGGGTTGAACGTTCCGCTGCCGGTGCTTCCGCTGGCGGTCCCCTGCGTGCTGAGAATAATCACCTTGACACCGTTGACGACGATGCAGGTATACGTGTACGGCTGAGCCGTTGCGATGGCGTTCACGGCAACGATGCCTGCCATCACCACCAGCGCGGCGAGGAGTCGCCGCATCGTGGTATTGTTCATGATGAAATCTCCAAACAATTGTGTGTTGAGTGCAACCGCCCGACATATCGATATTTGATATACCGGGGAATACGCCGCGACCCACGCAGCAGCACTACGTCGACTTCCACGCAAAAAAAGCGGGGCCTTGACTGGAGAGAGAGATTCGAGCGCGGTCAATCAACGGTGGGGATAGAAACCTCGACGAATGAACCTTCACACGTTCGAGCACATGCAAATTACATCCGTTTACCCACCCCGACTTCTTCCGGCTTGCCGTAATGTTCTTCGAGATCATTCTCGGCACATTGCCGCGCGACCGATATTTCACTGCCGAAGCGTGAGGCTCTAGGGCATTTGGATGGTGATGGAAATCAGGAACAATGCACTATGCGCGCGGATGCTTCAATCGCAGGCGCATCCGCATACATCCCTATTTCATGGGATTATGCGCAACAAACGGAGCGCCGACATCGATGCTCGGAGTCGCGCCGCCGAAAATTCGTCCATGTCGCAGCCTTTTCGCGGCGCAATATTCGTGGCGACATAGTACACCCGGCCACGAGTTTCGACGAACCCGACGAACCAGCCGACATCGACTCCGTTCTGTGTCGACCATCCCGTCTTCCCGCGGAGCGTGTATGCGCTGTCCGTCTCCAGCAGCATCACCGCGCGCATCTCTTCATAGGTGTGTTCGGAGATCGGAAGCCGCCGGTTATGCAGGCGGCGCAGGAAGTCGATCTGTTCGCGTTGTGAGATTCTGGAGTCCCCCTCGAGCCAGAAGCGATCCACCATGCTGTCGGCGAACACCATGTGACCGTAGCCCAGCTTCCGCAGATACTCGCGCATGCGCTCCGGGCCCACTTTCCGCGCCACTTCCTGATAACAGGGGACGCATGAGACTGTATACGCCTCGGCGAGCGTGAGATCGCGCTCCCATTCGGGACGACGCCGCTTCCTGCCGTCCCACCGGAACAGGCTGTTGCGGTCGGCGACGACGCCGGTTTCCATTCCGATGATCGAGTTCGGGATCTTGAAGGTGGACGCGGGGATGAACACACTGTCGGCGCGACTCAGGTTGACGCCGCTGTAGCGATCGGCCGTCGCGTCGTAGACCAGAATGGAGCCGCTCACCTTGTTGGAATCGAGGATCGCCCCCAACTCCGGAACCTCGACATCGGCCGCGGGTTGCGCCGGTCGAGCGGCGTGACCGCCGCGAGCCGTCCCCGCCGTGGTATCCCCGCCGTCGGACGGTGGCTTGGGGGGCGTGCAGGCACTGAACGCGACGAGAGCGATCGCAACCCAGAGAACGACACGGACGAACCGGACAAGCGGACGAACCTTCGGCATGAGGACGACGGACGGCGTTGAGAGGAATACGAGCGCTTCGGCCGACGTGCGCTCATCGGCGGCACGACGCGGGGCGCAGGCGAATGGAACGGTGCATATCACACGCAGGCCCAGCACAGACGTTACGCGACGGCCACCGACGAGTTCGCAATCGTCCGCCCGGCCACGCCGGCGCTACGGCCGCTCCCGTATGTCGGTCAGATCGGGACGGCCTTCTGTGCTCCCCTCATCCCATTGGCCGGGCACGCCCTGTGTCGCGCACTGGTTGCAGAGTACGGTATGCTCGAAACGCTCGATGGTGACGACATCGGTCGGAGTGCCCACCCCCGGCCCGTCGAACCGGCCGATCTGTACCGCGCCGCCGGTAAAGTCCGCGGCAACCGAGACGATGGCATATTGCTCCTCGCTGCAGCCGCTGACGAGATCGTTCGTGGTTCCCACCAGGTAGATATCGCTTCCGCCGCGGCCGAAACTCCTGGTGGTTCCGAGGAACGCCGCCGAGTCGACGGTTCCGGCGTGATCGAACACGCGGATGGTGGCAAAACCGGTCTCATTGCCGGGCCCGCCGTATGTCCGGCTCTGCTGCGGATCCATGGCGCTGGAGAACCGCACGGCATGCATGTCCCACGTTCCATCCTCGCGCATGACGCCGCCGACCGCATACGGCCGATACTGGGTCATGACCACCTCGTTCAATTCGGCCGAGAGCTCCGAATTCCGGGGCCGCAGAATCACCTCATTGAGAGTACGGCCGTCGGAGTCATCGATGCGCTCCGCGTACTGGTGATGCCCGGAGACGCCGACCACGAAGAAATCGGTGGTGAAGTTGGAGACCGCGCCGCTTCTGGCCTCGTCGTCGTACGGCCCTCCGCGCTGCACGGTCCAGCGCACGGTGCCGTCCTCCGGTTTGAATCGCATCGCCAGCACCTGGCTGTTCCCATTCCATGAGAAGGAGCGCGTGGAGCCAACGGCCACCATGTTGCGATCGATGGTCCAGTCGATGCCGTTGAAGCGATCGTCCGCCGTACCTCCGTAGGTGTGCGCCCAGACCAGGGCCCCGTTGCGATCGGTCTTCCAGATCCAGGCATCCTCGCCACCGCCAACCCCGTCGCCGACGAATCCGACGGCATAGATGTCTCCGTTCGGATCATCCACGCGCATGTTCAGCCCCTCCTGCCGGCGCGTGGTCTCCGCGCCGCGATCGCCGTATGTCCGGCACCACCGCACGTCGCCGTTGTTCTCGATCGTCAGCAGGAACGCATCCCGATCACCGGCGGCATCCTCCGTCGTGCCGATTATGGCGTACCCATCCGGGCGCGCGAACCGAATCTTGCTGCCGTATTCGTTCCCGCCGAGATCATAGGTCCGTGCCCAGAGCGGGTGCCCGCAGGCGTCGGTCTTCGCGATGTACAGGTCGGACGTAGGGCCGAAGCCGGTGGTGCGGCCGACGAACATCAGGCCGCCGTCGTCGAGCATGAGCAGCCCGCCGTCGCCGAAGTCGTCACCGTCATTGCCGTAGACGGCCTGCAGCCGCCGCATGGGCTGAGCGGCAAGCGTCGAATGAATGCCCACCCAGAGTGCCAACGCAAACGCGAGCCGGGCGATCGGAAATGCAGTCCGTACCATGTGTGTTCTCCGTGTACACGAACCGGGCTCGCCGATGTAATGGGCGAGCATTCATGAGTGTGTGAGTGCGGATGCCGGAGGTGTATATGCAACACCGGTGCCATGAGAAACTCTCACCGGTGTGAGTGCGCCGGTTACGACGCCCGGGTGTTGCCGGAAAACATTGGGCCGCCACCGGGCGCACAAGCGGCCGGCGGCAGCAACTGTCGGGGTTGCATCGCAACCCGTCAGGCCCTCAGTTGCTGAGGTACCAGACACCATCGACCGCGACAAACGCGATCGTATTCCGTGGAGCCATCCCCTTCTTCAGCTTGAATGTCGCAACCGTCTCCGCCTTGGTGAACTTCGGTGTGCGCGTCCGCACATATTTCAGCACACGCAGGAGCACTTCCGCCTTCTCTCCGGCGAACTCCTTGGCCAACTCCTCATACCCGCCCCTGGAGGCATAACGCTCGCGATCGTCCGGATGAACGACGCGCTCGAGAAACGCCACGTACTCCCCGGCTTCCACCATCGCAATGCAGGAGTCGATGGTCGCGCGAAGGGCAACGAGCCGCTCACCCGGCTTCCCGTCGGCAACGAACCGGACGGCGTGCACGTCGGCCGGCGCACGCATGTTGCAGGCAGCCGCGACGCCTTCGTACGCCCCGGCGGCCTGGGCACGCGGAACAAAGAGGCACACAAGGGCCGCGAAGAACGGGATCAGTATGAATCGGACCGGCGGACGATCAATGGACATGGAGCTTCCTGAAGTGGGTTGACAAGCAAGAGCCGGCGTGCCGTTCACGGCACATCGCATCGGCCATCGCTCGGCGGCAAATATGCATCGACGCGACATCACGTCATATGCCCGGCAGATCCGAGGCGTTCTTGCAATTGGGCTCGAACTTCACCTTATTGGCTCTAAAATTTGTCGCGACAGCCATTCGTCTTCGTGGCGTTCGGACCCGCCGGAAGCTCCGAGCGGACAACGCGCACGTTCCGACACGCGCGACGCGGGCCACCCCGTGCCGGCCGGCACGATGCGTTGCGAACGTTCTCACGCCAAGGAAAAGGCTCATGCAGCTACTCTACACATATCTCAAAGGCTACCGAAAACTCATCGCCCTGGCGCTGGTGCTCGCCGCCGTCAACCAGGTCTTCTCGCTCCTCGATCCGCTCATCACACGACACGTGATCGACGACTACGCAACACATCCGGATCGCCCCGGCTTCATCAACGGTGTGATCATGCTGCTGGCCCTGGCCGTGGGCGTGGCATTCGTCTCGCGCGTGGCGAAGAACTTCCAGGACTACTACATCAACGTCATCACGCAGCGGCTCGGCGCGCAGATGTATACCGACGGCTTGAAGCACTCGCTGCAGCTGCCGTACAGCGTCTTCGAGGATCAACGCAGCGGCGAGACGCTCGGCAAGCTTCAGAAGGTGCGCAGCGATGTGGAGCGGTTGATCGCCACGTTCATCAATGTGCTCTTCACGTCGCTGGTGGGCATCCTGTTCGTGACCATCTATGCCGTCAGCGTCCACTGGGTGATCGCTCCGGTCTACTTCCTGACGGTGCCGTTGATCGCGTGGCTCAGCTCCACGCTGAGCAAGCGGATCAAGCGCGTGCAGAAGCAGATCGTGGCCGAGACAACCGCGCTCGCCGGCGCCACCACCGAATCGCTCCGCAACATCGAACTGGTGAAGAGCCTCGGCCTGGCCAACCAGGAGGTGATGCGCCTGAACAGCACCACCGACAAGATCCTCGGCCTGGAACTCAAGAAGGTGAAG
>CAZJYH010000109.1:1761-4693 GCA_964549365.1 uncultured Alphaproteobacteria bacterium | reverse complement strand
CAGCCTGAGCTTCATTCAAGGGACGGTGGTGAACTTCCTGCGCACGAGCATCCTGTTCCTGATGTTGTATCTGATCTACACGCAGGAGATCAGCGTGGGACAGTTCTTCTCGCTGTTCATCTACTCCTTCTTCATCTTCGGGCCGCTGCAGGAGATCGGCAATGTGATCAACATTTACCGCGAGGCCGAGGTGTCGCTCGACAACATGCGCGGGATCCTCGATACGCCCATCGAGAAGAAGCCGGAACATCCGACGCCGATCGGTGCGCTGGAGCGATTGTCGTTCGAAAACGTGAGCTTCACCCATCAGACCGCCTCGATGAAAGCGCTCGACGGCATCACGTTCTCGGTCGGCCGCGGCGACACCATCGCGTTCGTCGGGCCGTCCGGCTCCGGCAAGTCCACGCTGGTGAAGCTGCTGGTGGGCCTGTACCGTCCGGCCGAGGGACGCATCCTCTACAACCGGGTTCCCGGCGACGCGATCGATCTCGACCACCTGCGCGAGCACATCGGCTTCGTGACGCAGGACACACAGCTCTTCAGCGGCACGATCCGCGAGAACCTGCTCTTCGTGAACCCGAACGCAACCGACGAGCAGTGCCTGAAGGTGCTGGAGCAGGCGGCCTGCCATACGTTGCTCGCACGCGCCGCGAACGGGCTGGACTCGGTGATCGGCGAAGGAGGCGTGAAGGTGTCCGGCGGAGAGAAGCAGCGGTTGTCGATCGCACGCGCGTTGCTGCGCAAGCCGGACCTGCTGGTGTTCGACGAGGCAACCTCGGCGCTCGACTCGTTGACCGAGGAGGAGATCACCGAGACGATCCGCGATGTGTCGATGCGCGGCAGCCAGATCACGATCCTGATCGCGCACCGGCTTTCGACCATCATGCATGCCGACACGATCTACGTGCTGGAACACGGCAAGGTGGCCGAATCCGGCCGACATGAGGACCTGCTGGAGATGAAGGGTCTGTATTACGCGATGTGGCGTCAGCAGATCGGCGAGCGCCGGATCCTGGCGGCGGCGTTGTGGTTTAACTATGTTTGTTGTTGGGGGGTGGGCGGCACCAGGGGACGCCACCCCGCGGCACACTCGGCCTCGCGTGACCGCACGCATCGTGCCGCAGGCCGGAACCGCCTCACTCGATGCCGAGGCCACTCGATGCCCTGCCCACGACGAGCGCTACCGCACGTACGACAACACCTTCGCGATTGGGCCGTACGGGGAATCGGGATCGCGGTCGTAGAGGCTCGGGAAGATGAACGTGTGCACTTCCGGCGGCGGGCCCATCACGCTCGCGCCGCCGGCGACGAGCTGGATGAGGATCTCCCCCTCGCCGACTCCATCACATGCGTCGGCTCCACGGCCGACGCGTCGCAACGCCACGAGCCGACAGCGCAGGCTAAAGGCCTGCGCCGACTAAGACCCGCACCTATGGACCTCATTGCCTTCCGCCTTCCGACCGTTTCTTCCCTCGTTGTACAAACTTCTGACTTCTGCCCCTACGGGTCTCCACAGGAAATAACAGGCCGCTCCGAATGGAGCTTGATCGCCGGGTGGACGGGTGCATAGCTATAAAGAGGCGCCTCCTACGGAGGCCATCGTTGCACACACTGATCTTCTGCACGCTGATTTCCATACACTTCCGCCTTCCGCACTCTGACTTCTGCCTTGTGTCCGCCTCTGCCTTCCGACTTTTTCGTTCCTCGTTCTTCTCCCGTCATTCCTCAAACTTCCACCCCTGCCCCTCCGAGTCTCCGTGGGAAACAACAGGCCGCTCCGAATGGAGCTTGATCTCCGGGTGGACGGGCACGCAGCTATAAAGTGGCGCCTCCTCCGGAGGCTCTCTCCCGGGATTCGTTCGGCAACTTCAGACTTCTGCACTCTGCCTTCTGCCTTGTGTCCGCCTCTGCCTTCCGACTTTTTCGTTCCTCGTTCTTCTCTCTTCGTTCCTTCCCCTACTTCGCCCTCACCCACCGCACCACCTCGGCGAATGTGGGGCGCTTGCCGTACATGAGGATCGCGGTCCGGAACACCTTCCCGGCCGCCCATATGGTCACGATCGTGGCGAGCACCAGCGTTCCCATCGTGGAGGCGATCTCCCACATCGGCGGCGTCTTCGAGACGCAGCGCATCATCATCAGCGAGGGGGTGAAGACGGGGACGTAGCTCAGGACCCGCATGTACGCGACGTCCGGCGACTGGATCACCACCATCGAGAACGCCATCGGCGCAACGAGCAACATCACGATGTAGGAGTTCATCATCTGCGCTTCCTGCTCGGTGGTCACAAGCGAACCGACGCCGATGAAGATCGCCGCGAAGAAGATGTACCCGAGGATCAGATAGACCACGATGAACGGCAGCACGGTGTAGACGTTCATCAGCGAGCTGGTGATCCCCGACGTGATGCCGATGAAGTTGTATGCGGTGAACGCGAACAGTCCCCACAACCCCATCTGCGTAAGCCCCAGACCGCTCAAGCCGATCAGCTTCCCCCACATCAGCTCGTACGGTGTGCTGCTTGCAACAAGGATCTCCATGATCCGGTTGGACTTCTCCTCCACCAGACTTCGCACCAGCGACTGCCCCGTTGTCAACACGAGCAGCATCAGTAGGATACAGCCCGCGTACGCGGCGAAGAACGTCTCCATGAACCCTGTCTCCTTCGCTCCTCCCTCCTTCGTCACCTTCACCGTCGCGATGTCGATGTCGCGGTTGATGCGCCCGTAGAGCGCTGTGTCCAGACCGGCCTCGCGCAGTCGGCGCTGAGCGAGGATCTGCTGCACCACGCGCTCCAACTTCGAGAGCTCGACGATGTTGCTCGGATTGGTGCTGCGGTAGGTGACCGACGGAGTGTCGGCGGTGCCGGAGAAGACGAGCGTGCCGGCGAGCACATCGTTCAACACCAGCGAGTCGGTCGCGCCGACGGCC
>CAZJYH010000109.1:0-1751 GCA_964549365.1 uncultured Alphaproteobacteria bacterium | reverse complement strand
AGCGCCAGCCGCCCCTCCAGCTCCCCGCGCAATTCATTGAACAGCGCTCCGGTGCTGTCGATCACACCGATCACCTTCGTAGTGTTCGGCTCCTGCGTCATCAGCAGCGACGGAAGCACCGAGAAGGCGACGATCAGCACCGGCGTCAGGATGATCGAGATGATGAATCCCTTCGATCGGACGCGCTGCAGGTATTCCCATCGCGCGATCGCGAGGATGCGGTTCCAGTTCATATGGGTCGTGGTTCGTGCATGACGTTTTCTCCCGACGGCGGCTTCGGCCGGCTATGGGCGCGGCACCGCCTGCTGAGCCTTCGAGACGCTCTCGATGAAGACGGAACGGAGCGAGGGGCGCACAAGCTCGATGCGCGAGATCCGCAGCCGATCCCCCACATGGCGCATGATGTCGTTCACGCTGGTTCCGCGCTCCACTTTCAATTCCGCGTAGTTCGCGTCCACCTCGGCATCGCTCACCGACGGCAGCGAGCGCAGGAAGGCGCCGTCCCCCTGGAACTCCATGTGAATGCTCTCGGAGCCATGGTGCGCACGCACCTCCTCCACCGACCCCTGCAACACGATCTGCCCGTGATCGATCAGCACGATGCGGTTGCAGAGCCGTTCGGCAAGCTCCATCTGATGCGTGGAGTAGATGATGGTGCACCCCCCGGCGCGCAGTTCCTCGACGATCTCACGGAGCAACTCCTGATTCACCGGATCGAGCCCGGAGGCCGGCTCGTCGAAGATCACGAACTGCGGCTCATGAATCAGCGCGATGATGATCTGCACCTTCTGCTGATTCCCCTTCGACAACTCGTCCACCCGACGGCGTTCGCTCCCCGCCAGATCGAAACGCTGCAGCCAGGCCGCGGCACGGGCCTTGGCGGCCGCATCGTTCAGCCCATGCAGACGCGCGAAGTAGACGATCGTCTCCAGGATGCGCGCCTTCTGGTACAGGCCGCGCTCCTCCGGCAGATATCCGATCCGCGCACGGATCGCATCGTCGTACGGCATGCCGTCGTAGGTCACCGCGCCGCTGTCCGGCTGGATGATGTTGTTGATCATCCGGATCGTGGTGGACTTTCCGGCCCCGTTCGGGCCGAGCAGACCGAAGATCTCGCCGGGCCGCGCATCGAAGCTGATGTCGGCAACCGCGTGCACGCCGCCGAAGCGTTTCTGGAGATGTTGTGCGCTGAGCATGATGTGCCTGAACTGGATGCGCCGGCTACGCGCGCGGCCGATCGATGTTGCGCGTCCGCACCGGCCGGGGCGAACGGCACGCGAATATACATCCCCTGCCCCGCGCTTCCCCGCAATGCCCGACGGCACGACACGAGATGCCCGGAAGGTCACATCTCTTCACTTTTGCACGTGGAGCCGACCGGGTTATATTTGTTGTTCCCGTGCGCTGTCCATACCCTCGGTAGGACTCGCCGATTGAGGCGTAGCCAAGTGGTAAGGCAGGGGCCTTTGGAGCCTCCACGCGTAGGTTCGAATCCTACCGCCTCAGCAGCCGAAGCCGCCCGCCGCCTCGGAGTACGGGCGGCATCGATTCCTCAGTTCGCTTCCCCAGGTCGGCAGCAAGGCAACACGTTCGCTTCATGGCCAAGTTCAAGATCGTAACCGGGCGGTCGAATCCGGTCTTCGCCGCTCGCGTGGCAAAGGCCGCCGGTGTACCGCTTGGTAGAGTCGACATCCGCAACTTCTCGGACGGCGAGATCTGGGTGAAATACGACGAGAACGTCCGAGGTGAGG
>CAZJYH010000108.1:0-10674 GCA_964549365.1 uncultured Alphaproteobacteria bacterium | reverse complement strand
ACAGATCCCGCGAACCATAAGCTATCAGGGCGTTCTCCGCGATGCGACCGGCGCGTTGCTCGGCGGGCGCGTCACCCTCACCTTCCGTCTCTACGAGAGCCTCGGCGCGCCGGCATCGGTGTGGGGCGAGACGCATTCCGACGTTCCCGTCGTCGGCGGTGTCTTCAACGTGGTGCTCGGCGCATCGCCGACCGACCCGAACCCGCTCACGCTTCCCTTCGACCGGCCGTACTGGCTGGGCATTTCCGTCAACGGCGGTTCTGAGTTCGCCACGCGCGTGGCGCTCACATCCTCACCGTACGCCCTGAACGCCCTGTCCGTGATCGACAGCGCGATCGTCACGCGCTCGATTCGCGACGGTGCCGTCAGCGGCGCGAAGCTCGCCGACGGCAGCGTGAGCACCGGCAAGGTGCTCGACGCGAGCATCACCGGCGCAAAGCTGGCAAACGGCGCGGCCGTTCGTTCGCTCAACGGCCTGCGCGACAACGTCACGTTGAAGGCGGGCGCCAACGTCACCATCACGCCGGTGGGGGACACGCTTGTGATAGCGGCCTCCGGAAGCGGCTCAGGCCCCGGGCGCATCACGCGCATCAGCGTCGGCCCCGGCATGACCGGCGGCGGCGACTCGGGGAACGTCGTGATCGGCCTCGGCGCGGAGGCCATCACCAACACGATGCTCGGTTACCACTCGGTGACCGAGTCGAAGATCGACGACAACTCCGTTGTCACGCGCACGATCGCCAACGGAGCCGTCACCCCCATCAAGATGAACGTCGCCGGAGCGCAGATCGGCATGGCGCTCTCCTACTTCGGCGGCAGCTCTGCGGTGTGGGCCTATCCGTGGGCAAGCCAGCTCGTTGTGCCGTTCTTCCAGACCGCGGCCACGGGCACCTGCATGTTCGCGTTGGAGCAGACCGGAGTGAGCCAGACGGCATGCTTCACGATCGCGAACGCGGCCAACGTCTCGAACACCGTCGAGGCCTCGACGATCGGTAGCGGCAACGCGATCCGCGGTGTCTACACCCCCGTTGCGGGGACCGGCGCCGGCGTGCTCGGCGTCTCCAATTCCGAATCGCCGAACGCAAACGGTGTGGTCGGCAGCATCTCATCACCGAACCCGGCCGCCGGAAGCGCGGGCGTGCGCGGCACCAACAACGCCACCAACGGCCTCGGCGCGGGCATCGCGGGTTCGCACGCAACCTCGGGGGCCGGCGTCTACGGCTTCGCGCCCAGCGGGCAGGGCGTAAGCGGGCGGAGCAACTCGAACGCCGGCGTCTACGGCACCAGCTCCTCCGGCAACGGTGTCTACGGCACCAGCGACAACGGCGGCGCGGGCCTCTTCGAGATCACCAACGCACTCAACACTTCGAACGCACTGGTCGGGGCAACCAACGGCGTCGGCAACGCGGTGCACGGCCTGGTGACCGGCACGTCGCGCGCGGGCTACTTCCAGACGAACAACCCGACCAACAGCGCGCCGACCCTCGAAGCGACGACGAACGGCGTCGGACGCGGCGCGCAGGTCTCGATCACCAACTCCGCAAGCTCCGCCGCCGCGATGGACGTGACCACCAACGGCGGGGGGAACGCCGGCCAGTTCTCGATCACGAACAGCTCGGCCACGGGGAGCGCGCTGGTGGCCGCCACCAACACGAGCGGACTGGCCGTGGGCGCAACGAACACGGGCGTGGGCGGCGCGGGACGATTCCAGATAGCGAACCCCGCCAACGGATCGACCGCGATGGACGTGAGCACCAACGGCACGGGACGCACCGGGACGTTCGCGAACACGAACGCCGCGAACGCCTCGAACGTTGTGGAGGCAACCACCGTCGGCACCGGCATCGCGGGGCTCGGGCGCCGCGGCGCCGGCCGCGGTCTGACGCCGAGCGTCGCGGCCAACACCGCGATCTGGGGCGACAATCCGAACGGCCCCGGCGTGGTCGGCACCAGCAACACGGGCATCGGTCTGTACGGCGGCAGCCAGGCCAACCATGCGGTCTACGGGCTGGCACAGGCCGCGACCTTCGCGGGGGTGATCGGCCGCAACGACGCAAACGGCGGCTACGGCGTGCGCGGTGAAAGCAGCGGCGGTAGCATCGGCGTCTACGGCACCAGCGTGAGCAACACCGCGGGGCGTTTCGAGCTGATCACCATCACCAACACCAACAATGCGTTGGAGGGGATCACCACCGGCACCGGCGGCAGCGCGATCTTCGGCTGGAACAACGGCGGCAGCGTGAACCCCGCCATCTACGGCAAGAAGCTCGGCGGCAGCGGCATCGCCAGCATCACCAACAGCTCCGCCATCGTGGGCGACGCGGCCGCGGGGGGGAACGGCGTGGAGGGATACGCCAACAACGCGAAGGGCGTGCTCGGCTATGCCACCGGGAACACGGCCACCGGAGTCTACGGAACGGTGATCGCCGGAACCGGCATCGGCGTCTACGGCACCAGCACCAACGGCCGCGCGGCGCAATTCGAGATCACCAACGCCGCGAACAGCTCGCCGGCGTTGACCGCGAACACGGCGGGCACCGGACACGCCGGACTGTTCCAGGTGACCAACGCCGCCAGCACGAGCAACGGCGTTGAGGCCACCACCAACGGCACCGGCATCGCGGTGCACGGCGTGCGCGGTGCGAACAACGGCATCACGCTCCCCTTCTTCCCGGCCGTGCAGGGTGACAACGTCACGATGCCGGGCGTGGCCGGGACGTCGAACAGCGGCGCCGGTGTCTACGGCATCAGCACCATCGGCAACGCTGCCCAGTTCGAGATCCTCTTCGCGGGGAGCCCGGGCACGGTGATCGTCGGCAACAACCTCGGCGGCGGCACGGCCATGCAGTTGACCACGAACAACGCGCTCAACTCGCAGCCGGTGATCGACGCCGCCACCAACGGCCCGGGCCGCGTGGCGCGCCTGACGGCCACCAACACGATCAACACTCTGCCTGCGCTCGACGTGACCACCGCCGGCGTGGGGCGCATCGCGCTCTTCACCGCATCCAACGCGGCGAACCCGGCGAACGGAATCGAGGTGAACACCGCCGGCACCGGACGCGGCGCGCAGGTGAACCTGACCAACGCCGCCAACGCCGCCAACGGAATCGAGGTAAACACCGCCGGCACCGGACGCGGCGCGCAGGTAAACCTGACCAACACCGCCAACGCCGCCAACGGAATCGAGGTGAACACCGCCGGCACCGGACGCGGTGAGCAGATCAACCTGACCAACGCCGCCAACGCTTCGAGCGCGTCGGAGATCAACCACGCCGGTACCGGCCGCGGCGTGTCGGTGAACCTCACGAACACGGCGAACGCCGCCGGCGGCATCACCGCAACGCATGCGGGAACGGGCATCGGCGTGGACGTCGCGCTGACGAACGCCGCCAATGCGAACATCGGGCTGCGCGTCGGGACCGCCGGAACGGGTCGTGGTGCACAGATCAACCTGACCAACGCGGCCAACGCATCCGGCGCCTCGGAGATCAACCACGCCGGTACCGGGCGCGGCGAACAGATCAATCTGACCAACGCCCTCAACGGCTCGAACGGCATCGAAGCCAATCACGCCGGAACCGGCCGCGGCGCGCAGATCAACCTGACCAACGTTGCCAACACCTCGAATGCGGCGGAGATCAACACCGCGGGCACGGGCCGCGGCGCGCAGATCAACCTGACCAACGCGGCCAACGCCGCCGGCGGCGTCGAGATCAACCACGCCGGAACCGGGCGCGGTCTCTACGCCGGGCTTACGAACGCCGCCAACACGGCCAACGCGATCGAGGCCGCCACGGCGGGCACCGGCGGCGCGGCGCGCTTCGACGTCACCGGCGCAACCAACGCCACGCCGGCGCAGCGCACGTTGACGCTCGGGCTCGGCGCGGCCGGACGCTTCGAGATCAACAACGCGGCGAACGCCGCGCCGGTGCTCGATCTGCTCACCAACGGTTCCGGTCCGCTCGTGGCGGCCACCACCACGGGCCTCGGCCCTGCGGCGGCCTTCGCGATCAACAACCCGGCGAACGCAAGCCCCGTCATCACGCTGACCACGAACGGCGTCGGCAAGGGTGAGACGATCAATCTGACGAACACGGCGAATGCCGCCGACGGCATGACGATCACCACCGCGGGGACCGGACGCGTACTTTCGTTGAACGCAACGAACGCGGCGAACGCGGCGGCCGGATTGCAGGTGGACCACGCGGGGACCGGCAGGGGCATCTCCGCCTCGCTGACGAATGTGGCCAACGCCGCCGACGGGCTCTGGCTGCAGCAGGCGGGGACCGGGCGCGCCGCGCTCCTGACGACCACGAACGCGGCCTCCACGGCGAACGCCGTCGAGGTCGCCAACGCGGGCGTCGGGCGCACGGCCTATCTCAACGGGACCAACGTTGCCTCGTCGGCCACGAGCGTTGAGATCGCCAACGCGGGGACGGGCCTGACGGCGCGGTTGATCGCGTCGAACCCGGCATCCGCCGCCAACGCCCTCCAGGTCGACAACGCGGGGACCGGACGCGGCGCTCTGGTCACGAACAGCAACGTGGCCAACGCCGCCCCGAGCCTGCGCGGCGTCACCAATGGGACCGGACGGAGCGCCGAGTTCGTGATCAGCAATGCGGCGAACGGGGCCGACGCGCTCTTCGCGGCAACGAACGGAACCGGCAACGCGATCCGATCCGGCGGCAACGCCGTGCCTGACGTCACGCTGGCCTACGATCTCGGAACGCCGGCCCTTCGCTGGCGCACGCTGCAGGTCGATTCGGTGAACGCGCGCGCGATCGGCGGCTTCGGCACCATCCCGCTCGGGGGCATCATCATGTGGAGCGGCACCGAGGCGGCAATACCGACCGGATGGCGCCTCTGCGACGGCACCGGCGGAACGCCCAACCTGACGGACCGCTTCATCATGGGCGTCTCCGGCTCCGGCGGCGGATACAACGTGGGTGCCACCGGCGGCGCGGCATCGCATACGCACGCCATCGACCACGATCATGCCGCGTTCAACACCGGCACCGACGGCGCGCACGCGAACACCCTCCCCGCGGGCGCGGCCATCCAGGCGGGCGCCGGGTTCGCCGCCACCACCAGCGTGGACGGCGCCCATGCGCATTCGGTGGACGTGCCGAACTACGTCGGCAACAGCGGGTCCGCATCCAGCCTGCCCCCCTTCTACCGTCTTGCGTACATCATGCGCGTGCAGTAGGCGCGCACATGCGGTAGGCGCATATACGGTACGCGCGCATGTTGTATGCGCGCGCCGGGCATGAATCCAAAGCGTCCCGATCCTCATCGCGAGGGTCGGGACGCTTTGCATGGGTACGGGCCGAGGCGCGGATGCGAGGCGCACGGCGGCGGTGAACGCTTCGAGGGGGACGGCCTCTCCGTTCAGCGCACGATCATCACGCGCACCGCGCGCGTCGCCGTCGGCGTCATCAAGCGAAGGAAGTACGTGCCCGCCGGGAGCCCGGTACAATCGACCGTCGCGCGGTGCTCGCCGGCGTCGAGCATGCCGAGCCGCTCGGCGCGTAGCATTCGGCCGAACAGGTCCTCGATCTCCAGCCGAACATCCGCCGGAGCGACAAGCCGGAACACCGCGGATGCCCGCTCGGCCGTCGGGTTCGGCTCGGCCCGCAGTGCAACAACGGCCCCCTCCGCCGCGCCGCCGCGGCCGGGGGCGTCGCGAACCGCGGCGGTCGAACGAGGCGCACGCCAGACGCTCATGCCGCGCGTGCCGAGGTAGATCCATTGGGCGTCCGCCGCGATCGAGGCGGCGGCGTAGGGGAAATCCGGATCGTAGCGTGTGGCCGTGGTCGCCGTATCGTGCACGGCATATACGCCGCCGCGCGTCGCCAGCAGGAACGTGTCGCCGATCGCAACCACGTCGTCAACACTGAGCACATCGATCGGCACGCGAACCCACGTGCGCCCGGAGTCGATCGAACGGCGCGCGGTGTTCGGCGAGTCGTGGACCACCATCATCAACGTCCCTGATCGTGCCATCGCCATGCGCACCTCGCCCAACGGCGCGCTCAGCGAGATCGCGACCGAATCCCACGTGCGGCCGCTGTCGAGCGAGCGCAACACGCGATCGCGTGTGACCACCACCAGCAGCGGCGGCCGCGCGAACAGCCCGAAGGGCCGCGATCCCTGACGCAGCAGCGGCGCCCATGTGCGCCCACTGTCGAGCGAGCGAATCAGCGAGACGTCGGCGTTCATCGCCGCATAAACGGCCCCGCCATCCACGGCGAACCCCACCACGGCGTGCGCGGCCAACGTATCCACAACCGGCGCCCAGGTTCGGCCATCGTCAAGCGACCGCTTGATACGGCCGCCGCCCCCCAGCAACACGTTCCCCACACGCACGACCGGCAATGGTCCTGTCGCGATCGGGTCACTCTGCGCCGTTTCCGCCCAGGTGCCGCCGCCGTCGGTGCTGCGATGCAGGACGTCGCTCACCGCGAGCAACTCCTCGCCGGCGGTCGACAGGCGTTCCACCGTCAGGGCCGCTATCCCTGCATCAGCGCGCGACAACGAGGTCGAGGCGATCTCGACGGCGTGCAGCGTCTGGCCCGTCTCCTGCACGAAGAGCAGGCGCCCACCGCTCGCGACAAGCCGCCCGAAGCCGGGCCCGATCGTGTAGAAGGGGGCCCACGTCGCGCCGGAGTCCTCGCTGACGAACAGGCCGCCGTCCACCGTTCCCGCGTAGAAACGCCCGTCCGAAGCGCGCACGATGCCGCTCGTCTGGCCACGGACCGAACCCCAGTTCCGTCCGCCGTTCGTTGAACGCATGAGGTTGGTGTGCGCGTGCAGGAAGACGCCGTCCGCATCGAGGAAGCCGCGTCCCCGCCCGAGCCGGATGCCGAACTTGTGAAGCACGGCCCACGGCGCGGTGAGGGACGGCCGCGCCAGCACGTACTGTCCGGTGAACGCAAACGCGGTGTCGCCGCGCTCCGCATAGGCGAGGATCGGCTCGTTCACCTCCTTCGGAATCTCCACCTTGCTCCAGGTGGCACAGGTGTCGGCCGACACCATCATCACCGGGTCGGAGCCGAGCGCATCGTTGACATAGAACAGCCCGCGATGATGCCCGACCGCGGTTGCGCGCAGACGTGCGCCGTCGGGGCGCGTGATCACCACGGCAGTGAACGTCTCGCCGCCGTCGGAGGAGCGGAGCAGTTCGTAGCCGGATGCGGAGTCGGTGAGGTCCGTTCCGGAAACGAAGAGAAGGCCGCAGGCACGGCCGACGACGGCAACGGACCGCTCGGCGAACGCGAGCCGTACCCACGTGCGCGCGCCGTCGAGTGAGCGATACAGCCCGTTGGAGGTGCCGGCGAACACGGTATCGCCTCCGCCGGTCACAAGGTCGGGGCTGCCGCCGTACGGGCGATTCAAGGGCGACCATTGTGCCGAGACCGAAAGGATCGTCGAGAGAAACGCAAGAGGCAGGATGACGCCGAAGTAGGTTCGGATCATGGGGAATACTCCGCGGTTGGATCGATGGATGGCCGTGCCGGGCACCACCTGAATCTAGTCGACGCGGGCGAAACCGCCGAGGCAAATGTTGGCGTTGAGCGGGGAGTGATCGGCCGAATGCGAGGGAGCGTGCCGCGGAGTTCCCCAGGGGGGTGACGCCCGGGGTTCGTCCGCAAACGGGTGCGGCAACGCGCTAATCGTGACACGAACAGCCGGGCGCCATCGAGATCGTCGGACGCGCATAGGCGATCCAGCAGCCCGCATCGTCCTGCTCGAGACAGGCATCGATGCAGCACATCCCTTTCACGCCGGCGTTGAGGTTGATGAGGCAGGCACCCTCGGGGATCGGCACGAACGCCGCCCCGCATCGTGCTGCCGCGATCGTAAGGCCGGGCTCGCAATCCGCCGTCGTGCTCTCGCCCGGCGCGAGCGTGATATCGATCTGGGCTCCCGACTTCTCATAGGTCAACCGGAACGTGACCCTGCAGGTCACCTCCTTCTGGACCAGCAGCGTCACCTTCGTGCACCGGCAATCGGTGATCTGCGCACGCAACGGGACCGATGCGAGCAACAGCGCAAGAAGCGGCAGGATCGCAGCGATGCCGGCGGTGTGTCGGCGTTCTTCAGTACGAAACATATTCACCTCCATGGATTTGATGTGATCGGGGCCCGCAACATCGTGCTCCGGCACACGCGGCGGCAGTACATGAAGGGGTACGGGGCGGGGGACGTTAGGCGTTGAGAGTTCAGTGTTATGCGGGGGGTACGGCCCGAGGACATAGGTAACAGTTCACTACTCCTACGGCAACCATGTGGAGTTGTCATGCGTTGGAACCGGGGCATCCTGTGCTCGAACGTCACACGCTCATCTCGGACTGCCTCAGCAACCTGTACGCGATTGCCGAACCAGGCGAACGCCACGGGGCACGCGCGAGGCTCGACAATACACCGCCCAGCCCGCTGCGAGAGCGGACCGGGCAGTGCGAATCGAACGGATGTCGCATGCGACGTCCGCGGCATCCCGCATCAGCAGCAGGGATCCCAGTAGACGATGATGCGGCAGCGAATCCACCACGGCCAGCGGATCCACCGGCACTTGATGCACCAACGCAGGCAGCCGCCCCGCCACGTTACGACGTGGTTCCCCGTTGCGTCATCGAAGCCGGCTGCCAGGACCTGGTTTTCGAACGTCACGGACGATACGTCCACCCCCGCCGGAAGCTCGAAATTGCTCGTGCCGTCTGCGGTGATCGAGACCTCCTCAGACGTCCCGTTGTCGAGGTTCACCGTAAAGTTCAGCGTCCCCTCGTCGGCGTTTCCGCCGCCGCCGGAACTGTAGTGCACTTCGTAGGTCTCCTGCGCGCGAAGCGCATTCGGCATCGCAAGCGCCATCAGGAGCATCGCCGCACCGATCATCCCGGCCCGGCACGCAATATTCAGACGTGTCTTCATTGTCGTTTCCTCCGCAGTCTTTTGGATGGAGTGGATTGTGGGATGCCCCGCTGCGCCGAAACAGGCACGCGGGACACGCACATCCCTGCAACGTCAGGGAACGTCAACTGCGACCAACTTCCTTGCCGCCCGGAGCGACGGCACACCGCGCTCGCCATGGTGGGGATCGATTCCGGAAAACATCCGGAACCGGCCGCCGACACCGGGGTCGGCGACGACCGCGAAGAGCATGGGCTGCCCCCTACCACGATGCGCGCGCTTCGCGATCCCGACGCACGGCCCGCCGGTACGAGACAGGCCGTGCGTTCGCGATCGTGCCGGCCGGCACCTTACTCAGGCGCGGCTCGCCCGGCTCTCAGCAGCAGGGATCCCAGTACCAGATGATATAGCAGCGGCGATGCCACCACCACGGCCAGTACGGAACGCACCGGATGCAGACCCGCCAGCACCCGCCGAGCCACGGAATCTGGTGCGGCCCTGGGTATGGATACACGATGTTGTTGAACACAATCGAGGTGACCGATGCGTTCGGATCCGCGAGAGCGAACGACGTGCGCCCCTCCGCCGTGATCTCCACGTGCTGTTGCGGCACCGCCGGAGAGTCGAAGTTGACATCGAAACTGAGCGGCAGCTCGCCGTTGTTCCCTTCCGCCGGCGTCATCACCTTGACGTCGTAGAACGGGTCCTGTGCGAGCGCCTGTAGACTCATGGCCGCCGAGGCCAGCACGAGGAGCACCAACGCCGCAACCGCGGCGAGCGCTCGATGCAAGGAACGTCTCATTGTCCTTCTCCTGGTTTGTGTTGTGTTGAGACCGTAGATACCCCCGCCCTCGCCGGAGCCGTTCATCGGGGGCGCGCCGACCGCGGGCTCTGAACTGCGATCGTGCTCGACACCGATGAAGCGAGCCGGGGCTTGCCGGGCCGCGATTGCCCTCCGCACACGGCGCGACGATTGATCGGTCGTCGTTGCCGTGCGCCTGGACCATCGCGGGCTGAACGTTGTATGGATACGGAGTTTGCCGTATGTCAATTGTCTGGGCGTCGTTCACGCCGGCGGTCGTGCCTTCGCGCCATGCCGGGAACACGCGCGCCGGGAACGCGCCGCGCACGAGCATCAATGCCGCATCCTCGCGGCCGGACGGCGGAGCGCGATCGAGCCTTCACGGCATGGCACGGCCCCCGCGACGGAGCCGTTGATGTGGTCCGTCCCGTGGGTACCGCCGCCGCAAGGGCAACATCGCGGCGCCCGGCCCGCATGCGCGCGGGTCGTGCGTCAGAGTGATCTGGTCAACGTCAGAATGTGCGACCGACGTCCGTACCGTTTGGAGGAACGGCACAATCCTGCCACGCGTGGAGAGCGTTGGAGAGTGGGGATAGGTGAAGAGACCGCGGGTGCCGACCACACCCGTGCGACCGGAACAAACATACGAAAACCGTCGCGCGGCCGACAGTACATGAAGGGGTACTCCCGAGGGTGCCGGAACGTTCGGCGTCCTGTGCTTGGTGCTTAGAGCGTAGTACTTGGTACGTGGAGCGTGGCCGCACGACTCGCCACCCATCGCAGATCCAGACCTGTCGGGGACCGCCGGGGCTCATCGATCCCCACTCTCTCCAGCGTCCCACGTCCATTGCCCAGCGTCCTGCGCCCGGAACCATACCCCCGCAACGACCCAAAGAGCGCCCGAATCCCGCATACTTGTAAAAAAACGCTGCATCGCAGAAACCGTTTGGCCGAAACGGTCC